>CAMLDQ010000007.1 GCA_946478965.1 uncultured Methylobacillus sp.
AGCGCATCCTCGACCTCGCCCCCTCTGCCTTGCACCAGCGCGTGCCGGTGATCCTAGGGTCGAAAAACGAGGTCGAGCGCATCGTTTCCTACCATCAGGAGTGACAGGCATGGCTATCCCGGCGGAAGAATGCAGAATTGCCGTCCGGGCTGCGCTGGACGGCGAGTGGGACAGGTCGCACAAGATTGTGCAGGAATACGGCGATCCGACTGCCTGTTGGGTGCATGCGGTGCTGCACAAGATCGAGGGCGATGCATGGAACAGCCGCTATTGGTACGCGCGTACCGCGCATGAGTACGAAGAGTACGCCAATCCGCAGGAGGAATTGCGCGCGATCGCGCAGCAGCTGGACGACTAGTCGCGCAGCGCTTGCGCCACATGGCGGCGCAGTTCAGGCAGCAGCTCCGCTTCAAACCAGGTATTCCGGCGCAGCCAGGGCGTGTTGCGAGGCGAGGGGTGGGGCAGCGGGAAATACACGGGCGCGTAGTCTTGCCACGCGGCCACCGTGTCCGTCAGCGTGGGTTTGCGGCGAGCCCTCAGGAAATGTTGCTGCGCATACTGGCCGACCAGCAGCGTCAGCCGAATTCCTTCCAACTGTCCCAGCAATTTATCCAGCCACAACTCCGCGCATTCCGTGCGCGGAGGCAGATCGCCGCTCTTGCCGCGGCCGGGATAGCAGTAGCCCATCGGAATGATCGCGACTTGGCTGGGGTCGTAAAACGTTTCCTCATGCAGCCCCATCCAGAAGCGCAACGTTCTTCCGCTCGCGTCGCGCCACGGAACCCCGCTTTCATGCACTGCCTTGCCCGGCGCCTGGCCGACGATGAGGAGACGCGCGTTCACGCCGACCTGGAGGATGGGACGCGGTCCAAGGGGGAGAACTGCTTCGCAAACGCGACAACGGCGTATCTCCTGCAGCAGGCTGGGCAAGGCGGTGACAGCGGGCTGGTTCGGTATCAAAACAGCTGCCCGCTCGTCGGTTCGCTGGACGGGTAGGTGATGCGGGTGCCTTCCACGCGGGCAAAGGGGGTGAGCCTGAGCGGCTCGCTTTTGTCCGGCGTGACGATTTCCTCGACGGCAATGCCTCGTACCAGCAGCGCATCTGCGATCAACGAGCGGTGGCAGCGCCATGGCACCGCTTCGGCGCACATCAGTGCGATGCGCTCTTCCTCCCCTCTACTGATCGCCTGCTCCAGATTCTCCTCGAACGCATCCGTTTGCATGTAATCGGCATAGGCGCGGAAGCTGGCGTTGCGCCATCCGGTATTGATCGAATTTTTCCGGTGCGGGCGCAGCCCACCGAGCCCGGCCATATGGGTGTAGGCCATCTCTGCGGCGGCCAGCGCTTCGGGCAGCGTTTCGATGTTGAACTGGGGGTTGTGGCGCGAGCGCGGGATGGTGCGCACATCGACCAGGCGCTGTATGCGGTGGCCCCGCAGCATCGCGATGAAGTCGTCCAGCGGCCGGGTGGAATGGCCGATGGTGAACAGCGTCACGATGGCTGCACCTCCTCGACGGCGGGTTGCGCCGTCTTGTACAGCGCCAGCGCACGCTCACGTTGCCGCGTGTGGTCGATGACCGGCAGGGGATAATCGCGGCCGATCAAGAGCCCCAGCGTTTGCTGCCGCCCGGCCGGAATCCGCCAGGGCGCGTGGATTTCCGTGTCGCTGCAGCGTGCCAGTTCCGGCACGTACTTGCGGATGAACCTGCCCTGCGGATCGAATTTCTCCGATTGCGTGACGGGATTGAAGATGCGAAACCACGGCTGTGCGTCGCAGCCGGTGGATGCCGCCCACTGCCAGCCGCCGTTATTCGCAGCCAGGTCGAAGTCGATGAGCCTGTCCGCGAAATAGCGCTCGCCTTGGCGCCAGTCGATCAGCAGGTCCTTGACCAGGAAGCTTGCTGCGACCATGCGCAGGCGGTTATGCATGTAGCCGGTCTGGTTGAGCTGGCGCATCGCCGCGTCGACCAGCGGATAGCCGGTCCGCCCCTCGCACCAGGCGGAGAACAGCGCACTATCATTCGGGAAGGGCAGCTGATCGAATTCAGCCTTGTAGGCACGCCCTGCCGCAACCTGCGGCCGGTGATGCAGGATCTGGAAATAGAAATCGCGCCAGATCAGTTCGGATAGCCAGGTTTCCGCGCCGGCGCCGTCCAAGTGCCAAGCCGCGCCTGCGACTTGGCGGATCGACAGCGTGCCGAAGCGCAAATGCACGGAAAGGTAGGACGGACCTTTGACGGCCGGATAGTCGCGCGCTTCCTTGTAGCGCCCAATGCGGTCGAGGAAGTTCTCGAACAGTCGCTTGGCGCCGCTCATGCCTGTAGGCAGCCGAAGCGCATGCAGGTTGGTGCGCTGGAATCCCAAGGTCTCCAGCGCCGGCATTGCCCCGCCGTCGTATGCAGCGAGGTGCTGCATGTAGCGGTCGGTCGGATAGGCGCGCACGTGGAATGCTGCCACTGTGCGTAGCCAGGCGTTCTTGTAGGGCGTGAACACGCCATAGGGCTTGCCGGCCTGGGTCAGGATTTCGTCGCATTCGAAAATCACCTGATCCTTGAACGTCTGGAAGGCAATGCCTTCGCGACCGAGGCTATGGGCCACCTTGTCGTCACGGATATTCGCCGACGGCTCGTAATCGCGATTGGCATAGACGGCCCCCACGCCTAGTTCGATTGCGAGTGCGGGAACGATCTCGGTCGCGCGGCCGTGTTGCACGATGAGGTCGCCGCCGTGGGCTTTCAGGGCGAATTTCAGCTCGCGCACGCTTTCCCAGATGAACTCGACTCGCCGGTCGGCCTTGTCCTTGAGCGTGTAGAGAATGTCGGTATCGAACACGAAAACGCAGTAGACACGCTGGGCCGATTTCAGCGCATGGTAGAGCGCGGCATGGTCGTAATCGCGCAAATCGCGCCGGAACCAGACCAGGATGGAGTCATCGTGCGGCTCAGAGATCGCCACGATGATAGGGGTGATTGGTGATGACGGACCAGGCGCGATAAAGCTGCTCTGCGAGCATTACGCGCACCATGCCGTGCGGCAAAGTCAGTCTGGACAGGCTCCATTGCCAGTTGGCAGCCTGTTTGACGGTATCGTGAAGGCCGTCTGCGCCGCCGATCGCCAGCGCGATGTCGCGCCCGTCCTGCAGCCATTGTTGCATGCGTTCGGCCAGCTGCAGGGTGGTCGGTTCCTTGCCGTGCTCGTCCAGCACGATCAGGTAATCGCGTCCTGCGGCATCGAGAATGCGCTGCGCTTCCGCTTCGCGCACCTGGTCGCCGCCCTTGCCCGCAGCGCGTTTGTCCGGTTTGAGCTCGACGATTTCTACCGCGGCTTCGCGCGGCATGCGCTTCAGGTATTCCGCGCAGCCTTGTTCCACCCAGGCCGGCATTTTGTGGCCGACGGCGAGGATGCGGATTTTCACGCAGCGCTGGCGGAGTTCAAGGACTGGCGGCGGCCTTCGGCCGCGCCCCAGAGCTGTTCCAGATTGTAGTAGTCGCGTACGTTCTGCAGCATGATGTGGACCACGGCATCGCCGAGATCCACCAGCACCCATTCGCCTTCCTGTTCGCCTTCCACTCCAACAATGGTGACGCCGGCTTCGCGCAGCTTGTCCTGGACGTTGTGCGCAAGCGCCTTGCATTGGCGCGAGGAACTGGCGCTGGCGATCACCATGCAGGACGTGATCGAAGTCAGTTTGCTGACGTCCATCACAGTGATGTCGAAACCTTTGATATCTTCCAGGGCGTCGACGATGAGTTTTGTCATGGTTTCAAGTTCCATGGGCCTCCTTGGCGTATAAACGGTGATTTGCAATATAGTCGCACACGCTTTCCGGGAGCAGGTAGCGCGCGCTTTTTCCTTGATGGAACGCCGCGCGGATTGCACTGGCGGAAATGTCGAGTGCGGTAATCGATTGGAGCAGTATCCTCCCGGCCGGCAGCGTATTCAAGCTGTCCGCGTTCGAGGTGCTGCATGCCCGCCATAATGCATGGAGCACCTCGGGCATGTTGGCAGCGTTTGGCATCGCGCCGGGCCGATGCGCCACCACGATGTGGGCGAGCGCAAGCAACTCCTGCCAGCGGTGCCAGGTCGGCAAGCCGAGAAAGGCATCGCCGCCGAGCAGCAGAAACAGGGGCTTTCCCGGGCCGTGCTCGGCGCGCAGGTCGGCCAAGGTGTCGAAGGTATAGGATGGGCCGTTGCGTTCCAGTTCGCGCGTATCGAGCACAAAAGCCGGGTTGGTTGCGATGGCCATGCGGACCATCTCGGCCCGATGGACATTCGAAGTCTGCGGCTGTGCGCGGTGCGGCGGGCGGGCCGCGGGGATGAAGCGAACCTGCTCCAGCGCGAGTCGTTCGCGCAATTCCTCAGCCATGCGCAGGTGGCCGAAATGCACCGGATCGAAGGTTCCGCCGAAAATGCCAATCATGATTGAGCCAGATGGCGGTAGCGCCGGCCCGGGCGCACCAGGCGGTGCCAACGTGCGCGCAACGAAAGGCGCATGGCCTGCAGTTTCGCCATCAACGCGTTGGCACCGGCGTGATTGCGCGCTGAGGCATGCTCGGGATAATAGGCGTGCACCGCTTGCGGCCCGAAGTCTTCGCAGTGCTCTGTCCGGGCTTCTCCCGGCGCCTTTCCGATCAGTGACCGGGTGATTTCCGTGAGCAGCAGGTATTCGTCGGCCACTATGCTGTTTTTCAACAGTCGGTGCGCCAGAATCACCGGTTCGCCGGCAAGCTCCTCGAATTGCCGTATCTTTTTGAGGAGCACGTCCCCGGTATGGACGACGATTTTCAAGTGCAGGCGAGCGATCCCCGTGCATGCTTCGCAACCGCAACCGCCATGGCCGGCTGCGATGAGCTGTGCGCGGCGCGCGCGGAAGATGCCGAAGAAACGTTCGGCCTGATTGACCACATCCTGCACGGCAGCAGGCCCATCATACCGCGCGAACATGAGCGCGGCATCGCCTTCGAGCTTGTTGAGATGGAGCGGATTGGCAGCCCCGTCGATCACCGCTTCCAGCAACTCGGTGATGATCTCTTCGGCGTGCAGCAAACTCAGCTGCGGTTGACGGACGAAATGGGTGTAGCCGCTGATGTCGGCCAGAACCAGGCAGGTGGGCTGGATACTCAATCCGTTTGCTAGCTCCGCACCTGCCCGTCGCCGAGGACGATGTACTTCAGGCTGGTCAGGCCCTCCAGACCGACCGGGCCGCGCGCATGCAGCTTGTCGGTGGAGATACCGATCTCCGCCCCCAGGCCGTATTCAAAACCGTCGGCGAAGCGCGTCGATGCATTTACCATGACACTGCTGGAATCCACCTCGCGCAGGAAGCGGCGCGCCTTGGTGTAATTCTCGGTGACGATGGCCTCGGTGTGCTGCGACGAATACTTGTTGATGTGCTCGATGGCCTCGTCGAGCCCGCTGACGACCTTGACCGAGATGATCGCCGCCAGGTATTCGGTGTAATAATCCTCTTCGGTCGCGGCTTTTGCCTGCGGCACCAGCGCCTGCGTTTCGGCGCAGCCGCGAATTTCCGTGCCCTTGGCGATCAACATTGCAGCCAGCTGCGGCAGCATGACGTCAGCTACCGGGCGTGCCACCAGCAGTGACTCGGCCGTGTTGCAGGTGCCGAGGCGCTGGGTCTTGGCATTCTCGACAATGCGTAACGCCTTATCCAGGGCTGCGTCGTCGTCCACGTAGACGTGGCAGTTGCCGTCCAGGTGCTTGATGACAGGGATGCGCGCTTCGTTGGAAATGCGCTCAATCAGGCCCTTGCCGCCACGCGGCACGATGACATCCACGTACTCCTTCATTGTGATGAGTTCGCCCACGGCGGCGCGGTCGGTGGTTTCGACGACTTGCACTGCCCCGCGCGGCAGGCCGGCCGCCTCCAGCCCTTCATGTACCAGCGCGGCCAGTGCACGGTTGCAATGGATGGCCTCGGAGCCGCCGCGCAAGATGGCAGCATTGCCGGATTTGAGACACAGCCCGGCGGCATCCACCGTCACATTCGGACGCGCCTCGTAGATGATGCCGATCACGCCCAGGGGTACGCGCATCTTGCCGACCTGAATGCCGGTCGGGCGATACTTGAGGTCGCTGATTTCACCAATGGGGTCGGGCAGGGCGGCGATCTGCTCCAGACCCTCCGCCATGGTGGCGATGGATTTTTCCGTCAGGGCCAGGCGGTCCAGCATGGCGGCATCCATGCCCGCCGCTTTGGCGGCATCCATATCCATACGGTTGGCGGCCAGCAAGGCTTCCTTGTCGCGGTGAATTGCTGCGGCAATGGCAAGCAACGCGCGGTTTTTGGTGCCGGTGTCGGCCTTGGCCATCAGGCGCGAAGCCGTGCGAGCCGCTTGCCCCAGTTGTTGCATGTAGTGCTTGATATCCATGTCGAATCCTATTTTTCCTGGGCCGCGCGGCGGCGCGCTCCGGTGCGGGCCAGGCCGATGCATAAGCGCGAAATTTCCAGCCACGGTTTTCCGGCGGCAACGCCCTTGCTGATTTTGTCGATTTCCGCCATTTTCTGGATCGCCGCCTGCAGTTGGCGCAGGCTGACGCGGCTTAGCATGCGTTTCACCTGGGTTTGCCGTTCTCCCCAGATTTTGGCCTGTTGCATCGCATTTGCCAAGTTTTCGCCGTTTCTCTCGGCCAGTTTGACGCGCGTGACACCGCGCAACAGCCACACCAGCACGCCCAGCAGCGCCAGCGGCTGAACGCCCTCGGCTTCCAGGCCCTGCAAGATCTTGGCCGTGCGTGCAGGATCGCCATCGAGTAGCGCATCGCCCAGTTGGAATACGTCGTGGCGTGAAACGTTCAGCACGGCTTCGCGTACCGCTTCGCCGTCGAGCGGGCCGGCGGGATAAAGCAGCCCCAGTTTCTGGATTTCCTGATGCGCGGCCAGCAGGTTGCCCTCGACCTGATTGGCAAGGAATTCCAGCGTGGCCTCGTCGGCTTGCTGCCCTTGTGCCTGCAGGCGACGGCCGATCCAGCGCGGCAGTTGCGCGATCTCCACGGTCTGCAGCGGGACGATGACTGCGGCTTTTTCCAGCGCGCTGAACCAGGCGCTGGTTTGGCCGGGTTTATCGAGCTTCGGCAGGGTAACGAGGGTGACGGTGTCTGCGGGCAGGCGCGCTGCGAATTCCTGCAGCGCCTTGCTGCCGTCAGTGCCGGGTTTGCCGGATGGGATGTGGATTTCCAGCAGGCGCTGGCTGGCGAACAGCGAGATTGACTGGCTGCCGGTGCGCAGCTGCTGCCAGTCGAAGTATCGCTCCGCTGTGTAGGACTGCCGTTCGTCATAGCCCCGCTTTCTGGCGGCAGCGCGCACGGCATCCACCCCCTCCTTCAATGCCAGCGGTTCGTCGCCGGTGAGCACATACAAAGGGCGGAGTTCCTCCGCGAGATGCCGGCCGAGCTGGTCAAACGGCAAGCGCACGGACTATTGTGCGGCCGCGGGCGGTGCCTTGACCGCGCTCAGGTGGCGCATGATCTCGCGCGAGACGTCACTACGCATGTCGCTGTTGAGGCGCGCCTCTTCGCCCTCCTTGGCGAGCACTTGGGTGTCGTCATAGGAATAGTCGCGTCGTGCTTCGATCACTTGCGGCGCGCTCCACAGCGGGCTGCTGGCCGCGCGGGTACGCATGGTGATGCGGTAGACCAGCTCGTACTCACGCACCTTGCCGCCGCCGGAGAGCGAGAGAATGTTCTTTTCATTGCGTTCGCCAGTCAGTTCCACCAGCATCTCGGCATCCTCCGCCGAACCGACGACGGTGATGCCGTTACGGGTCAGCGCATGACGCAATTCCTTCTGCAGCGCGGCTGAGCCACCGCTCTGGAAGTAGAGGGTCTTGAACGACATCTGCGTCATGCCGCGCATGTGGAAGCCGCATGCTGCGAGCGTCAGGGCCGTCAGCAGCAACAGCGAGTTTCGCACGGACATTGCAAAGAACTTCATCAGGCACTCCTATCCGACGACGACATTGATCAATTTGCCCGGAACGACGATCACTTTCTTCACATTCGCGCCGTCCAGGAATTTTTGCACGCACGGCTGTTCGATGGCGAGCTTCTCGATAGCGGCCTTGTCCATGTCTCTGGGGACGATGACACTGCCGCGCAGCTTGCCGTTCACCTGAATGACCATTTCTATCTCGTCCTGCACCAGCGCGGCGGTATCCGGCTCGGGCCAGCTTGCAGCCAGGATGTCGCCATCGTAACCGAGTTCGCTCCACAGCGCATGGCAGATGTGGGGCGTGATCGGGGACAGGAGGCGCAGCAGGATGGACAGACTTTCGCCGATCACCGCGCGCTGGCTGCTTTCCTTGGCCGCCTTTTCCAGCGCGTTCAGCATCTTCATCGCGGCGGATACCACGGTGTTGAACTGGAAGCGGCCGAGGTCGTAATTGGCCTGTTTCAGCGTGACATGAATCTCGTGGCGCAGGTTCTTCGCATCGCTGGAGAGGCTGGCGATGTCAGCCTGTTCCTGGCCGATGTTCTCGAACTCGGCAGCGAATGCCCACAGGCGCTTCAGGAAGCGATGTGCGCCCTCGACGCCGCTGTCGGACCATTCCAATGTCTGTTCCGGCGGCGCGGCGAACATCATGAACAGGCGCGCAGTGTCGGCACCGTATTGCTCGATCAGCGCTTGCGGGTCGACGCCGTTGCGCTTGGACTTGGACATGGTGCCCATGCCCTGGAAGTCGACCGGCTGGCCGTCGGCGAGCAGCTTGGCGCCGGTAACCTTGCCGTGTGCGTCGTGCACCAGCTCGACTTCTTCCGGAGCGAAGTATTCGATGCCGCCCTTGTCGGTGCGGCGCGAGAAGATATGGTTGAGCACCATGCCCTGCGTCAGCAGGTTAGCGAAAGGCTCGTCGTAGCTGACCAGCCCGAGGTCGCGCATCACCTTGCTCCAGAAACGTGAGTAGAGCAGGTGCAGAATGGCATGCTCGATGCCGCCGATGTACTGATCCACCGGCATCCAGTAATTCGTTTCTTCATCCGCCATCGCATCGTCGCCGAACTTGCTGGCGTAGCGTGCGTAGTACCAGCTGGAATCGACGAAGGTGTCCATGGTGTCGGTTTCGCGCTTGGCCGCGCCGCCGCACTTGGGGCAGCTGCAGTTGAGGAAATCGGCCCGCTTGTTGAGCGGATTGCCCGAGCCGTCCGGCACGCAGTCTTCCGGTAGGATCACCGGCAATTGATCGTCCGGCACCGGCACGTCGCCGCAGCTGTCGCAATGGATGATGGGGATGGGGCAGCCCCAGTAGCGCTGGCGCGAGACGCCCCAGTCGCGCAGCCGCCACTGGATTTTCTTTTCGCCCAGGTTCATCGCGGCGAGGTCGGCCGCGATGGCATCGACGGCGGCTTCATAACCCAGGCCGTCGTATTTGCCGGAGTTGACGCACACGCTGCGTGTCTTGTCGCCGTACCATTCCTGCCAGGCCTGATCGGAGAAGGTCTCGCCTTCCACGGCGATGCTTTGCTTGATGGCCAGGTCGTATTTCTTCGCAAAGGCGAAATCGCGCTCGTCGTGCGCAGGCACCGCCATCACCGCGCCTTCGCCGTAGCTCATCAGGACATAATTGCCGACCCAGACTTCGACCTGCGCGTTGGTCAGCGGATGGGTGACGAAGATACCGGTGGGCATGCCTTCCTTTTCCATCGTGGCGATGTCGGCTTCCATCACCGAGCCCTGCTTGCACTTCTCGATGAAGGCGGCCAGCGCCGGATTATCCTGCGCGGCGCGGGTGGCGAGCGGGTGCTCGGCAGCGACGGCGACGAAGGTGACGCCCATGATCGTATCGGCGCGGGTGGTGAATACCCAGAGCTTGTCCTGCTGTCCGTCCAGCTCATACGGGAAGGCGAAGCGCACGCCGGTGCTCTTGCCGATCCAGTTGGCCTGCATGGTGCGCACGCGCTCCGGCCACCCGGGCAGCTTGTCGAGGTCGCTCAGTAGTTCCTCGGCGTATTGCGTGATGCCGAAGTAATAGCCGGGGATTTCGCGTTTTTCAACGAGCGCGCCGGTACGCCAGCCGCGGCCGTCGATCACCTGCTCGTTGGCCAGCACGGTCTGGTCGACCGGGTCCCAGTTCACGGTCTGGGTTTTTTTGTAGGCGATGCCTTTTTCCAGCATGCGCAGGAACAGCCACTGGTTCCACTTGTAATAATCCGGCTGGCAGGTGGCCAGTTCGCGCGACCAGTCGATCGCGAAGCCCAGCGACTGCAGTTGCTTTTTCATGTAGGCGATGTTGTCGTAGGTCCATTGCGCGGGCGGGACCTTGTTCTGGATCGCTGCGTTTTCCGCCGGCAGGCCGAAGGCGTCCCAGCCCATTGGCTGGAGCACGTTAAAGCCCTTCATGCGGTGGTAGCGGGCCAGCACGTCGCCGATGGTGTAGTTGCGCACATGGCCCATGTGCAGTTTGCCTGACGGATAGGGGAACATCGACAGGCAATAGTACTTGGGTTTGTATTTGTCGATGGCCGCGGCAAAGGTGCGTTGCGTTTCCCAGTGCTGCTGGGCTTTTTGTTCGATTTCGTTGGGTAAATACTGCGAGTGCATGAAATATTTAGGAATGTCGGACTAATGGAAAGTGGCAAATTATACCTTGCGATTGGTTGGTTGATCGCGCAAGCTCACGTATAATTGTTTTGTAACAAATAGAGCCATCGAGTACAGGCTCAAAGCACAAACGCCGCGCCTGACAGGTTACTGATCAGGCGTAAATTTTGAGGAGAACCCCATGTCCAAGAAGCATCCCGTGATTGTTGTCACCGGATCTTCCGGTGCGGGCACGACGACGGTCAAGCGCACTTTCGAGCAGATTTTCCGCCGCGAGAGTATCGAGGCTGCCGTTCTCGAAGGCGACAGCTTTCATAGCCTGACCCGTGCCGAGTTCAAGGATGCTGTCGAAGAAGCCGATCGCTTGAATCAGCGTGCTCCCAGCCATTTCGGGCCGGAAGCCAATCACTTTGACAAAATCGAGGAAACGTTCCGCATTTACGGTGAGACCGGCATGTGCCAACGCCGCTATTATGTGCATAGCAGTGCTGAAGCGGCGGAATTCAATGCACGTTTCGGTACGAAACTGCAACCGGGCGAGTTCACCCCCTGGCAGGATATCCCGGCGGGATCGGATGTGCTTTTCTACGAAGGCTTGCACGGCGGCGTTGTAACCGACCAGGTCAATATCGCCAAGTATGTCGATCTGCTGATCGGCGTGGTGCCTATCGTCAATCTCGAGTGGATTCAGAAAATCCATCGGGATACGGCAGAGCGCGGCTATTCGGCCGAAGCGGTGACGCAGACGATACTGCGCCGCATGCGCGATTACGTTGAGTACATCTGCCCGCAGTTCTCTAACACGGATATCAATTTCCAGCGCGTGTCCACGGTGGATACCTCCAACCCGTTCGTGGCGCGCGATATCCCGACACTGGATGAAAGCTTTGTGGTGATCCGCTACCGTGATCCGGCGAAAGCGGATTTTGAATATTTGCTGTCCATGCTTAAGGATTCGTTCATGTCGCGCCGCAATACCATCGTCGTCCCGGGCGGCAAGATGGGGCTGGCAATGGAACTCATCCTGACGCCGCTGATCAAGGAATTGATTGCGCGCCGGATGGACTGAGTCTTCACGATACGGCCAATAAAAAAGCCTGCGTATGCGCAGGCTTTTTTATTTCTGGGCGGCAACTCAAGCCAATGCGGCGAAAATCTGGTCCCGGATGCCGTTCACGCTGCCGATGCCCGGGATGCGCACATACTTCGGCGCGTGGCCTCCCTGCGCTGCCCAGTCGGAATAGTAGCCGACCAGTTGCTTGGTCAGGGTGTGATAGACCTCCAGGCGCTTCATCACGGTTTCTTCCTTGTCATCATCACGCTGGATCAGGTCTTCACCGGTGACGTCGTCCTTGCCAGCCACCTTGGGCGGGTTGAACACGACGTGATAGGTGCGGCCGGAAGCAAGGTGTACGCGGCGGCCGGAAAGGCGTTTGATGATTTCCTCGTCCGGTACGTCGATTTCCACGACATAGTCGATATCCACCCCGGCCTGCTTCATCGCTTCCGCTTGCGGGATGGTGCGCGGGAAACCATCGAACAGGAAGCCGTTGGCGCAGTCCGCGTCCTTGATGCGTTCCTTCACCAGGCCGATGATCACCTCATCTGGTACCAGCCCACCAGCATCCATGAATTTCTTCGCTTCCAGGCCCAGTGCGGTGCCTGCCTTGACCGCGGCACGCAGCATGTCGCCGGTGGAAATCTGTGGGATATCGAATTTTTCCTTGATGGCGGTGGCTTGCGTGCCCTTGCCGGCGCCGGGGGCGCCCAACAGTATCACTCTCATATGTCCTCCCAATGCGAATCCGGAATTATATCAGCCGAGGTGGTTGGCGATGGCGACGAATTGTTCTACGGCCAGGTTTTCTGCACGAAGTTGCGGATCGATCCCGAGAGCGGTGAATCCGGCATCGTCCAGCAGCCCTTTCAAGGTGTTGCGCAGGGTCTTGCGGCGCTGTCCGAAGGCGGCGGTGACGATTTTTCCAAGCAGTGCTTCATTCCTGGCCGGAAAAGGAAGTTCGGTAAATGGCACTGCGCGTACGAAAGCCGACTCCACTTTCGGTGCCGGATCGAAGGCCTCCGGCGGAACGGTGAACAGGTATTCCATCTGTAGTCTGTATTGCAGCATCACCGACAGACGCCCATATTCCGCAGTCGAAGGAACTGCCACCATGCGTTCAACGACTTCCTTCTGCAGCATGAAATGCATGTCGACGATGTTCGGCACGTTGTCCAGCAGATGGAACAGGATGGGAGTGGAGATGTTGTACGGCAGGTTGCCGACAACACGAATCTTTTTGCCCAGCGTGGAAAAATCGAACTTGAGTGCATCGACGTTGTGGATGGTGATCCTGCCCGCCGGGTAGTGCTGCTGCATCCAGGCCACGATGTCGCGGTCGAGTTCGACGGCATGCAGATGGTCCAGCCGTTGCAGCAGCGGCTGCGTCAATGCACCGAGGCCGGGACCGATCTCGACCATCAAGTCCGTTGATGTCGGCCGGATGGCCTCGATGCAGGCATGGATGATGTCGGGTTCGGACAGGAAGTTCTGACCAAAGCGTTTGCGCGGAATGTGTTTCATGCTGGAGCTTTCTGACGGGCAAGCATGGCGGCTAATTCGATGGCTGCATGGAGGCTGCCTGCATCCGCTTTGCCAGTTCCTGCCAGATCAAGCGCCGTGCCATGATCGACCGATGTGCGTATGATCGGCAGCCCCAGCGTGACGTTGACGCCGCCGCCGAAGCTGGCGTGCTTCAGCACGGCGAGCCCTTGGTCGTGGTACATGGCGAGGAATGCGTCGCACTGCTGGATGTTGTGCTGGCTGAACATGGTATCGGCGGGGAGGGGGCCGGCGAGGCGCATGCCTTCGCTACGTAGTTTGTCGAGGACGGGGATGATCGTGTCGATTTCTTCCATGCCCAGGTGTCCGCTCTCGCCCGCATGAGGGTTGAGCCCGGCGACGTAGATGGCAGGATGTGCGATGCCGAAGCGATCCACAAGGTCTTTATGCAGGATGCGGAGCGTCATTTCCAGACTCGCTGGCGTAATGGCATCCGGCACTCTGCGTAGCGGTATGTGGATGGTTGCCAAAGCAACGCGCATGCCGCCACCGACCAGCATCATCACGACATTTCTGGTATGGGTCAATTCGGCGAGAAATTCGGTGTGGCCGGTAAAAGGAATGCCGGCATCGTTGATGATGCCCTTGTGTACCGGGGCGGTGACCATGGCGTCGAATTCCCCGTGCATGCAGCCCTGGGCGGCACAAGTCAACGTTTTCAGCACATAGCCGCTGTTGCGCGCATCCAGTCTCCCTGGCTCGGCCGGCGCGGCGAGCGGGACATGATGGATTCGCAGATTTCCGAGATTCAGGCCGAGTTGATCGGCACGCGATTCAAGCAGCGCGCGGTCGGCAATGACAGTGATCTCGACATGTTGGGGTTGCCCTGCCAGCATTGCGCAGAGATCGGGGCCGATGCCGGCGGGCTCCCCTGCAGTGAGGGCGATACGGACCGGGGGCACGGGCTTAGAATTTGTCCTCAAGCCGGTACTCGACATAGGCACGGTCGCGCAGCTCCCGTAGCCAGTCGTCATAGGCTTCGTCGGATTTGCGTGCACGTATCTCGTTGCGGGCTTTGAGGCGCGCTGCCTCCTTGCTCATGTCCTGGTTGCGCCGTTCCAGCACCTGGATCAGGTGCCAGCCGAATGGCGAACGGATTGGCTCGCTGATCTCGCCCGGCTTGAGCGCATTCATCGCTTTTTCGAACTCCGGCACGGTGTCGCCTGGGTTGACCCAGCCGAGATCGCCGCCATTGGCGGCCGAGCCATCTTCGGAGTGCAGGCGTGCCAGCTCGGCAAAATCACCACCGTTCTCCAAGCGCTCTCTCAGGTCTTGCAAGCGGTGCTTGGCATCGTCGTCGGAGACGATTTCGCTCGGTTTGATGAGAATGTGGCGCACATGGGTTTGCTGCACCAGGGTCGGCATGGAGGCGCCGCGTTGGTCGTTGAGTTTGAGGATATGGAAACCGTTAGGGCTGCGCAGGATGGGGGTGGTTTCACCCGGTTTGAGCTTTTTGATGGCGTCGATGAACAGGGCGGGAAGCTGGCTGTCGGTTTTCCAGCCTAAGCCGCCGCCCTCAAGGGCATTAGGGGCGTCTGAGAAGCGGGCCGAGACCTGCGCGAAGTCTTCGCCTGCCTGCAGGCGTTTCATGGCTTCATCCGCTTTGGCTTTCAGTTTTTGCAACTCATCCGGAGAGCCTTCTTCCGGTGTGCGGATCAGGATATGCGAGATGTTGTATTCGTCTTGGACATCGTGGCGCGAAGCTTGGGTGGTCAGATAGTTATCGATTTCGGCTTCGGTGACGGTGATGCGGTTATCTACCTCGCGCTCCCGCAGTCGTGCCAGGATGATTTCGTTGCGGATGTCTTCGCGGAATTTTGCATAGCTGATCCCATCCTTTTCCAAGGCCTCGCGAAATTGACTGGGGGTGAGCTTGTTCTGGTCGGCAATGCGTTCCAGTGTCTTGTCGAGCTGACTGTCATCCACCTTGAGACCGGTTTGCGCAGCGAGCTGCAGTTGTAAGCGATCCGTGATGAGCCGCTCCAGTACCTGCTTCTCGAGCACGTCCTGCGGGGGCAGTGCCGCCCCCTTTTTCTCTAATTGATCCAGGACGATTCTGATACGGTCCCGCAATTCCCCGTAGGTGATGACGTCGTTATTGACGACGGCGACAATGCGGTCGACTTGGGTAATGTCGTCGACGGGAGCGGCGTGTGCATATCCGGCAAAGAGAATGAAAGCCATAGCCAGCCAATGGCGGGCATAAGTCAGCAGGGAGGTCATGTGATGGCGCTACCGAGGTTCGTCAGGGATCAAATCAGTGCTAGTGTACCCGGGAATGCTGCGTTTGAGCAGGGTAAGCGGGTTGGTGCCGATCGAGGCCATGCCTCCAAGTTCGAGCTGGAAAAAGAATGCATAGTTCGGTTTTGCATCCGTTGCGGTGGAAACACGCTGCATGACGGCGCGCGCCTGCCAGCAGCCGGCATCGTACTCGACGCCGGCAATGCCTTCGATGGGCCGGTTTTCCTTCAGCGAATAATTCCACCGGGCCAGGCTGTACCACTGGCTGGAAAGCGGCCATTCACTGGAAAGATCGATTTGTTCGAGACTTTCGCGGGTGAAGCGGTAGCTCAGGTTCAAGGTCTTGCCCGGCTCCGGATTGTAGCGCGCGCCGAGGTTCGCCTTGATGGAGCGGTCGAGATCTGTGTTGTACTGCCAGGCGGCATCGACATTCCAGTGGGTCAGCAGACGTGCGGTTACTGCCGCCACGATGTCGGAAGAGTTGTTGGTAAAGATGTCGCCGCCGGGCAGCGTGATCTTGCGATCGCCGAAGTAAAAACGTTGCCCAATGGTAGTGACCAGGCGCTCAATACCGGTATTTGCATCGATGAGGCGACTGGTGACAGCCATGGTCAACTGGTTTGCGTCATTGATGCGGTCGTTGCCGGTAAACCGGTTTTCCGCGAACAGCGTGCTGAGGTTGAGATCGGCCTCGGAAGTATCGAACATCGGCAGTTGCGACTGGTCGCGATACGGGACATAGACATAGAACAGTCGAGGTTCAAGCGTCTGGGTATAGCGATTCTTCACCACGCGGACGTCGCGGTCGAAATACAGCCCGCTGTCGAGGCTGAATATCGGGAGTGTGCGATGCTCGTTGCCGTATTCGCCTGTGGTGACATTGCCGTGCGTGTCGGTCAACGTAAACGCTGTATTACTCAGGTTGTACTCGGTGTAGTGCACGCCCAGTTTCGGCGTGATGAAGCCGTAAGAGCTTTCGAGCGGGACACTGATGCTGGGGTAGAGCACGGTACGGCTGCCGGTGACGCCCGTATTCAGGGTGGCGCCGGCAGCGCTGGTGACATTCTGCGTCGTCGGAGCCAGGCTGCTGCGCTGGAAGTTCGACCACTGGCTGTAAAGGTTGGTGTCAAGCAGCGCCCACTCCTTGTTACCGTTTACGGTCAACTGCGGCAGGCGCTGGTAAGGGAAAGAGAGTTGATCGAGTGTCTGGTATTGTTCGGCAACGCCAGTGAATTGCCAGTTGTCATCAGAGTAGTTTAATGACCCGCGCTGCGGCAGGTTGACCCGGCTGGTGGCGGTGATGCTGGTGGACAGGTCGGAGAAGTACTGGGCGTCCGATATCCGCTCGATGTCATAATTACCCGACCAGCCGTGACCGAAATTCTGGGTATGGGTCAGCTTCGCATAGTAGCGGTCGTGCTCGGTCTGATTGTCGTTCGGCAGGAGTTCGATGTTGTCCTGTCCAAAGTAATCGGCATTCAGATAACGGAATTCGCCCTGCATCTGCACGCCGCGTTTGCTGAGGATGCGCGGCGTGACGGTTGCGTCCATGTTGGGAGCAATGTTCCAGTAGTAGGGCAGCGCGAATTCGGCGCCGCTTCGCGTTGTTGTGCCGAAGCTAGGGAACAGGAAACCGCTTTTGCGCTGCTGGTTGAACGAAAAGTCGATCCACGGGGTGTATAGAATGGGGACTCCCTTGAACTCGACGCTGGCATGAGAGGCCGTGGCAGTTTCTGTGTGGTGGTCCAGTTCCAGTTCCTTGGCGCGCAGGTACCAGTCGTCCACGCCTGCTTCGCAGGTGGTGTAGCGGGCACTGTAAAGACGCTCTTTTTCCGGTCCTTCGAACACGATCTGTTTCGCGCTGCCGCGGGAAAATCCATCGCCGGGTTTCAGCGACTTTTTCAAGGAAACGTCGGAAACTGCAATGGCTTCCTGCTGTGTCTTATCAGTTTGCGGTTTCCGGTTGAGGACGAAAACCGGTTCCTTCATCTCCCCTTCGCGATCTTCCAGCCTGAGACGCAGTTCGGGGCCGCGAACGTCAAAGCCATCCTGCTCGATACGGGTGTTGCCGCTGACATGCAGTTCGGAATTGAGCATATCGTAGTCGATGCGGTCGCCGAAGATTGTTTTGTCATCCTGACGCAGTTCGGCATCACCGATGGCCCGCATCTTGCGGTCGAGATAGATTTCCAGCTTATCGGCATCGATGACGGTTGCGCCCGGTTGGACGGCTTCCGGCGATGGCGTGCCATTTCCGGCTTCCGCAGATGCATAACCACTCGCCAAGGTGGGTAAGGCGAGCAGGAAGGCAAAAACGCGGTTTTTATGCATGGGCGGACGGACGGAGGTCTGGAGAGTGGGGGAATCTTTATTGGTGGTGATAAAATCGCATAAATTTGGCGTTTAGGCAATGCGCACATGCCGCCAGAGGCTGCGGCGATTCCCCGCGGCTTCAATATTACCCTTTTTGGCCAATGGGTTGTCTGGTAAGCCTTGATTTTGGCTGCGCGAAGTTATTGGAGAGTGGCAGGACGTGGAAAGACAACAGCAACTGAATGACTGGCTGATGAAGCAATTCGGGGATGCGGCATTTTCTCTGGCCCCGGCTTCGGCCGACGCGAGTTTCCGCCGTTATTTTCGCGTCACCCTGCCGGAACGCACGCTGATCGCGATGGATGCGCCGCCATCGCATGAGGATTGCACACCGTTTCTGCATGTGGCTGAAGTATTCGGCGCTACGGGCGTCAATGTCCCTCATGTTCTGGCGCAGGATATCGCACAGGGCTTCCTGCTATTGTCCGACCTTGGCGATGTGACCTACCTCTCTGCGCTCAATGCGGGCAATGCTGCCAAGCTTTACCAGGATGCAACTGAAGCGCTGCTCCGGATTCAGCAGGCCAGCCAGCCCAGTGTGCTGCCACCTTACGACGAAGCCCTGCTGACGCGGGAAATGCGTTTGTTTCCGGAATGGTATGTTGCCAGGCATCTGGGGGTCACGCTGGATGAAAGTCAGCAAGCCCTGCTGCAGCGGATCTTCGATCTCTTGACCGCCAATATCCTGGGGCAGGCGCAAGTCTACGTGCACCGCGACTATCACTCGCGTAACTTGATGGTATGCGGTGCCGCTCTGGGCGGGAATCCCGGGATCCTGGATTTTCAGGATGCGGTCTACGGCGCGATCACCTACGACCTGGTATCCCTGTTCAAGGATGCCTATATCCGCTGGGAAGAAGAGCAGGTGTTGGACTGGCTGGTGCGGTATTGGGAAAAGGCCAGGAATGTTGGTCTGGCGGTTCCTCAGGACTTCGGTGAGTTTTACCGCGATTTCGAGTGGATGGGAGTGCAGCGGCATCTCAAGGTGCTGGGGATATTCGCCCGACTGTTCCACCGCGACGGCAAGGAAGGGTATCTCAAGAATATGCCGTTGGTGATGGATTATTTGCGACGGACCTGTGATCGCTATGTCGAATTGCGGCCGCTGTTGCGACTGCTCGACCAACTGGAAAGTCGGCAACCGCAGTTCGGATACACCTTTTGATGAAAGCGATGATTCTGGCTGCCGGGCGAGGCGAGCGCATGCGCCCGTTGACCGATCATGTGCCCAAGCCATTGCTGGCGGCAGGAGGAAAGCCGCTGATTGTCTGGCATATTGAACATCTCGCACGCGCCGGTTTCGACGACCTGGTGATCAATCATGCACATCTGGGCAAGCAGATCGAGCTTGCGCTGGAAGATGGTGCGTGCTGGGGCGTGCATATCGAATATTCGCCCGAGCCGGAAGCGCTGGAAACAGCGGGCGGAATTGCGCAGGCCCTGCCGTTGCTGGGTGAGGCCCCTTTTCTGGTAGTCAATGGCGATATCTTCACCGAGTTCGATTTTTCGGGCTTGGCTGCGCAGCCGATGGATGGCGTTGCGGCCCATCTGGTCCTCGTGGACAATCCTCCCCAGCATCCGCACGGGGATTTTTTTCTGGAAGACGGCTGGTTGGTGGAGGAAGGGACTCAGCGATTGACCTTCTCCGGAATTGGCGTCTATCGCCCCGAATTTTTTGCCGGAGTCATGCCGGGCAGCAAGGCCCGGCTGGCCCCGCTGCTGCATGACGCCATTCATGCCGGAAGCGTTAGCGCTGAACATTACACGGGCACTTGGGTCGATGTGGGGACGCCGGATCGCCTCAGTGCCTTGGATGCCTTACTGAAAACATGATAGACATTACTCTTACGCAACAGCGTCGCCGCTTGTTGACGCAACGGATGCAGAGCGGCATTGCATTAATTCCGACGGCGCCCGAAGCCTTGCGCAACCGCGATAGTCATTATCCGTATCGGTTCGATAGTTCATTTTACTATCTGACAGGTTTTACTGAGCCGGAAGCGCTGCTGGTACTGGTTGCCGGTGATAATCCAAAAAGCATCCTGTTCTGCCGGGACAAGGATGTCGAACGGGAAATCTGGGACGGCTTCCGTTACGGCCCGGAGGGCGCCAGGGCAGTATTCGGCCTGGATGAATGTCATTCTTTTGCCCAGTTGGACGAACTATTGCCGGCGATGTTAGCTGACCAGCCCTGTTTGCACTATGCGCTGGGTGCGGATGCGCACTGGGATACGCGAGTCACTGGCTGGCTGAACGCCGTGCGCGCCCAGTCACGTAGCGGCGTCAGCGCTCCGGTCCGGATTAACGACGTGCGTGTGCTGATAGATGAAATGCGCTTGTTCAAGGCGCCGGAAGAAGTTGCTCTCATGCAGCGCGCTGCAGATATTTCGGCCAACGCACACCGCCGCGCGATGCGTGCCGCTCGCCCCGGAGTGGCGGAGTACGAAGTCGAGGCGGAGTTGCTGCACGAGTTCCGCCATCAGGGCGCCCAGTCGCCGGCCTACCATTCCATTGTGGCCGGCGGTGCCAATGCTTGCGTACTGCATTACGTGTTCAACAATGCAACGCTGCAGGACGGTGACCTGCTGCTGATCGATGCCGGTTGTGAACTGGATGGCTACGCCTCCGATATCACGCGCACGTTCCCGGTCAATGGTCGGTTCAGCGGGCCTCAGAGGGATCTGTACGAGTTGGTGCTTGCCGCGCAGGCTGCTGCGATCGAGGCCGTGCGCCCTGGCAATCACTGGAACGCTCCGCACGAAGCGGCGCTGAATGTCCTCGTTCAGGGGTTCATTGATTTCGGACTTTGCCATGGCACACCGGAATCTGTATTGGAATCAGGCGATTACCGCAGGTTCTATATGCATCGAACGGGTCACTGGCTGGGCCTGGACGTGCATGACGTCGGCGAATACAAGCAGGATGGCGAGTGGCGGAAGCTGGAGCCCGATATGGTGCTTACCGTGGAACCTGGCTGTTACGTGCGCCCCGGCAAGGATGTGCCGGAGCATTTCTGGAACATTGGCATTCGGATTGAGGACGATGCCGTGGTGACCCCGTCCGGATGCGAAATTCTCTCGCATGATGCCCCCAAAACGGTGGCCGAGATTGAAGCATGGATGGCGCGGTGAATACGCTCTACGACATTGCGATCGTCGGCGGAGGGCCAGTAGGCGCGACGCTGGCATTGGCCTTGCGTGGCTACGGATTTTCGGTCGTTGTTCTGGAGGCGCATGAGGCGGGTGCGGCGAAACGCGATGCGCGCACTCTGGCGCTGTCGCAAGGCAGCCGCTTGATTCTGGAAAAGCTGGGCGTATGGGAGGCGTTGCAGCATGACGCTACGCCCATCGAAACCATACATGTTTCCCAGCGTGGCAGGTTCGGACGCACGGTGCTGCAGGCGCATGACGAAGGTCAAGTCGCACTGGGTTACGTCATAGCCTACGCCGCATTATGCGACGCGATTGATGCGCGTTTGGGGGAGGGGGCTGACTGCAGCATCGAATATGGGGTCCGTGCAGTATCCGTGACGCTTGATGACTCTTTTGCGACAGTTGTTTGCGAGAGGGGGGGGAGCGAGACGGCATTCAACGCACGACTGGTGGTTGTCGCTGATGGTGGACGCGGTCTGGGCGAATTGCCGGGCATGCATCGCGAGAGCAGAGACTATGGCCAGTCGGCGCTGGTTTGTCATGTCGAGTGCGAGCTGCCGCATGCCAATGTGGCATATGAGCGTTTTACGCCTGATGGGCCGGTGGCGTTGCTGCCCGAAGGAGTGCGAGGCTTTGCCCTGGTCTGGACGGCTGCCCCGGAAAACGCGGCGACCCTCTGTTCCATGGCGGAACAGGATTTCTTGTCGCGACTGCACCGGCATTTTGGAGACCGCGTCGGTCGATTCCTTTCGGTGAGCGGCCGAGCCATTTTTCCGCTCAAGCTGAGCAAGGTGAGGCCGGTTACCGGACGGCGCATTGCCGTGATCGGCAATGCCGCCCAGACTTTGCATCCGGTTGCAGGGCAAGGGTTCAATCTCGGCTTGCGCGATGCCTGGGAACTGGCAATGACAGTGCGTGATACCGCACGTGAGGCCGTTGGTGAAGCGCCCATGCTGGAGCGTTACCGAGTCCGGCGACGCCTGGATACCGGCGGGGGCATCTTTTTTACCGATTTTCTGGTGCGCGGCTTTTCCAGCGATTATCCCGGATTCGGCAAAGCAAGAGGACTCGGCTTGGCGGCTTGCGAGGTGCTGGCGCCGGCTCGGCATTTTGTAGCCGGGAAAATGAGTTTTGGAGCGTAGGCACACTATGACGAGCGATTTCGATATTGTGATCGTCGGTGGCGGGTTGGTCGGGGCCGCAACAGCACTGGCATTGCGTGATAGCGAGTTGCGTATTGCGCTTGTCGAGACGGCTTCGCCTCCGGCGTTGCCGGATGATGAAAGCTGGGACAGCCGCATCTATGCGATCAGTCCGGGGAATGCCCGCTTCCTCTCCCGGTTGGGAGCATGGGAAGCCATGGATGCCACCCGCATTGCGCCGATTGACGCGATGCACATCTGGGGCGATGACGGTGTGGCGCGGCTCGAATTCAATGCCTATGAAGCGCATGCGCCTAATCTCGGCTATATCGTCGAGAGTCGTTTGATGCAGGCTGCGTTGTGGCAAGCACTGGAGCGGGTGGAGAATATCACGCTGTTCAGCCGGGCGCGCTGCACGCAAATTGTCTGGAAGGATGCGGCTGTAGAACTTGACCTGGAAGAAGGGTGCCGGCTGACAGGGACCCTGGTCGTTGGCGCGGATGGCGCTAACTCCTGGATTAGGCAGCAAGCTGGTTTGAGCGTCGAGCTCAGCGATTACAGACAAATGGGCGTGGTGGCCAATTTCCTTGCTGAATCGCCGCATCGGAATATCGCTCGGCAATGGTTCCGGGAAGATGGTGTTCTGGCGTGGCTGCCTTTGCCGGGAAACCATATTTCCATTGTCTGGTCGACCTCTCATACGCACGCGAAAATGCTGCTCGCAATGTCACCCGGCGTGTTTACGCAGGCAGTAGTGGATGCGGGCGATGGAGCGCTTGGCGGCTTGCAGATGGTTACTTCGCCAGCTGCATTTCCTCTACGCATGCAAACTGCCGAGAGTTTGGTCGGCACAAGGCTGGCGCTTGTCGGCGATGCTGCGCATCTGGTGCATCCCATGGCCGGGCAAGGCGTCAACCTGGGTTTCCATGATGCTGAAAATCTGGCGCGGATACTGGCCGGTCGGAGTCCGCGCTTGGAGGTTGGAGATTATGGTTTGCTGCGCTGCTACGAGCGGTCTCGCAAGGCTGATATTCAGGCTATGCAAAGCCTCACGGGCGGGCTTCATGCGCTGTTCGGATGTGAAATTCCGGGCATTGCACGGCTGCGTAATTGGGGAATGGGATTCACAAACGGCCAGCAATGGCTAAAAAGGCGCTTGATGGCGCAGGCAATGACTTGAAAAGGAAATGGGCCCGATGTTGAAACAACTTACGGTAGGTGTTCTCGTTGGCGGGCTTGCAATACAAGCCTATGGCGATGAGGCGTCTCTTAAAAAAACCATAGAGACGGTATACCCTCGGATCAAGGTACAAAACGTTACAAAAACTCCGTTCAACGGACTGTATGAGGTGTTCGTCGACGGGCAGATTTTCTATACAGACGAAAAATTCAGCTATCTGATCGCAGACGGAAAGCTGATCGATACGCAGAGCAAACGCAATTTGACGGCCGAACGCATGGAAATGCTTACGCGTGTGGACTTTTCCTCACTGCCATTGAAGAGCGCGATCAAGGTGGTAAAGGGGAATGGTAGCCGCAAACTGGTGGTGTTCTCGGATCCCGATTGCCCCTATTGCAAGAGACTGGAACAAAAAGAACTGGCGGGCATTACCGACGTTACGATTTATACGTTTATGTACCCGCTCACTGAATTGCACCCGGACGCAGCCAACAAGTCCAAGGCAATCTGGTGTGCACCGGACAGGAACCGCGCCTGGCAGGACTGGATAGTCAAGGGGCAGCTGGTGAAGAATTCGCCAAACTGCGACACCCCGCTGGAGGCGATAGCTGCGCTCGGTAGGCAGCTTGGCATCAGCAGCACACCCACCTTGGTCTTCGAGAATGGCAAGCGCATGATGGGCGCATACCCTGCCCAGGACATAGAAAAGGAACTGGCCGCTGCCAAAAACCAGTAGAAAAGCGACTGGTTTTCAGAAGCAGCCCGCCTTGATTTGCAGGCGCCGGCTCTGCCTTAAACTGCTTCGCCCATTTTGAAGATGGGCAAATACATGGCGATGACGAGGCCGCCAATGAGAGTGCCCAGTACCACCATGATGACAGGTTCCATCAAGCTTGAAATGGCCTCCACTGCATCATCGACTTCGCCTTCATAGAAGTCTGCAACTTTGGAAAGCATCGCGTCCAGCGCCCCGGACTCCTCGCCGATGGATACCATCTGCAGCACCATGTTCGGAAAAACTTCCGTATTCTGCATGGACACGGTGAGACTGGTCCCGGTCGTCACTTCGTTTTGTATGCGCTTGGTTGCGTCATAGTAAACACGGTTACCTGAAGCGCCGGCGACGGAATCAAGTGCATCGACCAAGGGGACGCCTGCGGCAAACATGGTGGAGAGCGTGCGGGCAAAACGGGCGATCGTTGCCTTGCGGATCAGTTCCCCGAAAATCGGCATTTTCAAAAGCAACCGATCCATGGTGGACTGCATTTTCTCCGAACGTTTCCAGGTGTAAAAGAAGAACCATAGACTGAAACCTATCGAGCCAAAAATCGCCCACCAGTATTTGACGAAAAAGTCCGAAATATTGATGACGATGACCGTCGGCGCAGGCAGGTCGGCGCCGAAGTTAGAGAACAGGTCCTTGAATGCCGGAATCACGAAAATCATGATCACGGCGGTAATGATGAAGGCGACGACCAGGATGGAAATCGGATAAAACAATGCCGACTTGATCTTGCTCTTGATCGCCAGAATCTTTTCCTTGTAGGTGGCCAGACGATCCAGCAGCGTATCGAGAATCCCCGCTTGCTCACCCGCTTGTACCAGGTTGCAGAACAGGTTGTCGAAGTAGAGCGGGTACTTGCGGAAAGCCTGGGAGAGGCTGCTGCCAGTTTCGACGTCGCTTTTGATGTCGGCCAGCAGTTTGGAAACGGACGGATTGCTATGACCTTTTCCGACGATGTCGAACGATTGCAGCAACGGTACGCCAGATTTCATCATCGTGGCCAGCTGGCGGGTGAACAGCGTAATGTCTTTATCGGTAATCTTTCTTGCGCTACCGAAGGCGCTTTGCTTCTTGATCTTGATGACGGTGATGCCCTGGCGGCGCAGCGTTGCCGTCACGAACGCAAGGCCGGAGCCCTTCATTTCCCCCTTCAGTCTCTTGCCGCGCTTGTCTGTGCCTTCCCAGACAAACGTGGTTTCCTTCGCGGAATTGGCAGCCATAGAGTTCCCTTTTTATTCGTTGGTACAGGCTTCGACTTCTTCCAGCGAAGTGAGGCCTTGTTTTACTTTGAGTAGTCCAGATTGGCGCAAGTCCTTTACACCTTCACGGCGCGCCTGATCGGAGATGTCGTGTGCGGTACCGTTTTTCATGATGATACGGCTCATCTCGTCGGTAATGGGCATGACTTGATAAATGCCCACTCGGCCTTTGTAGCCACTGCCATTGCAGGCGTCGCACCCGCCCTCTTTGGGCCCGTAAAGCTGCCAACTTCCATCGAGGTCCGCTTCCTGGAATCCGGCGCGTAGCAAGGCTTCTTTCGGAATTTCGATCGGCTGTTTGCAGTTTTTGCAGAGCCGCCGCGCGAGCCGCTGCGCAGTAATGAGAATGACCGATGAAGCAATGTTGAACGGTGCCACCCCCATGTTCAGGAGCCGGGAGAGGGTGCCGGGAGCATCGTTGGTATGCAGGGTCGACAGCACCATGTGACCAGTTTGTGCTGCCTTGATGGCGATGTCGGCCGTTTCCAGGTCGCGGATTTCGCCTACCATGATAACGTCTGGATCCTGGCGCAGAAAAGATTTCAGCGCGGCTGCAAACGTGAGGCCGGCCTTGTCATTGACATTGACCTGGTTCACTCCGGGCAGATTGATTTCAGCCGGGTCTTCCGCTGTCGAAATGTTGACGCCAGGCTCATTCAGAATGTTCAGGCAGGTGTAGAGAGAGACAGTTTTCCCGGAGCCTGTAGGGCCGGTGACAAGCACCATGCCGTAGGGACGCTGTACCGCGCTGAGCAGCGCCTCCTTCTGCTCTGGTTCGTAACCCAGGGCCTCAATGCCGAGGGTGGCACTGGAAGGATCCAGAATCCGCATCACGATTTTTTCACCCTGCAGCGTTGGCAGCGTGCTGACCCGGAAATCGATGGCGCGGCTCTTGGATAGCACCAGTTTCATCCGGCCATCTTGCGGCACACGCTTTTCCGAAATGTCCATGCTGGAAATAACCTTGATCCGCGAGGCGATCTTGTCTTTGATCGCGAGAGGTGGGCGGGCAATTTCGCGTAGCACGCCGTCGACACGATAGCGGATTCGGTAAAATTTCTCATAGGGTTCGAAATGGAGGTCGGAGGCTCCCATGTTGATCGCATCCAGCAAGGTTTTCTGGATGTATTTGACAACCGGCGCATCGTCGATGTCTGCAGTGGAGGCTTCGGATTCCGCCGATTGTTCATCGCCTTGAATATCGAGATCGATGTCATCATCGGTGCCTAGCGACTTCAGCGTAGTATCGCTATCTTCGACAATCTTGCTGATCCACCTCCCTAGTTTGTCATCTTCGACAACGACAGGGGAGAGCGCCATGCCGACCTGGAACTGGACTTCGTCCAGCGCATGCAGGTTGGTCGGGTCGGAAAGCGCGACGAAGAGCGTATTCCCGCGGTTTTGCAAGGCCATGACCCGATAGGTTTGCATCAGTTTCGCGTCAATGGCTTTTTGCGGCAGGTAGTCGGAATTGAGTGTGCTGAGGTCGAACAGCGGAAACCCGAAAGCCGATGCGGCAGTTTCGGCAATCTGGAGCGGAGAGATCTTTCGGCTTTGAGCTAGCTGGGTAACGAAGGGAACGCCGTGCGTGCCAGCCTGCTCCTGAATGGCCTCTGCCTCGGGCTCCGAGAGAAGCTTTTCTTGCACCAGCATGCGGGCAAGCCCGCCAAGTTTGGTTGAGGTGGCTGCAGCAACCATATTTAGCGTTTCTTCATGGAGGAAATGTCGACATTACCTTGGAAAAGCGTATGCTCCGGCCAATGATGCACGTTGGGGCAGTATTTGTAAAGGATGTGACGGATAATCATTTGGCCACCCCGCTGGGGGCCGCGCGGGAATTGAATGAGCAGGAAATTCAAATTTGTCAACAAAATTCCAGCAATACCCATAAGAAATGTCTTGACTTATTTAATTAACCAACGTAAAACGCAAGCAGGCGTTTGGATTCAAGTATTTTTGTGGCCGGCAACACCGACTTAAGGTCTTGAAGTACAAACTTTTGGGGCGCCTCCTCTGGTTTTATGCAAGGAAGTAACAAATGGCAACTGGTACCGTGAAGTGGTTCAATGATTCCAAGGGGTTCGGTTTCATTACCCCTGATGAAGGCGGTGACGATCTGTTCGCGCATTTTTCCGCGATTGTCGCAACCGGCTACAAGAGTCTCAAGGAAGGCGATAAGGTGACGTTTGACGTTACCGAAGGCCCAAAGGGCAAGCAGGCCTCCAATATTCAGAAGGCCTGAACACAGACTTCTTGAAAGCGACCTCGGCGGGTCGCTTTGTCTTGTTACATTTGGCGGATAATCTCTTCGCCGAACTGTGAGCATGTCACCTGCGTCGCGCCGTCCATCTGGGACGCGAAGTCGTGGGTGACTCGTTTTTCCGCAATTGCCTTGCCGACTCCTTGCAATATCCTGTCAGCGGCCTCTACCCAGCCCATGTGGCGCAGCATCATTTCGGCCGAAAGAATCAGTGATGAAGGATTGGCCAGATCTTGGCCGGCGATTTTTGGAGCTGTGCCGTGCGTGGCCTCGAACATGGCCACGGTGTCGGACAGGTTGGCGCCCGGCGCAATGCCGATGCCGCCAACCTGCGCAGCCAGCGCGTCGGAGATGTAATCCCCGTTCAGGTTCAGGGTGGCAACGACATCGTGATCTTCCGGATGGAGGAGAATTTCCTGCAGGAAAGCGTCGGCAATGCAGTCCTTGACAATCAGGCCGTCAGGCAAAGCACACCAAGGGCCGCCGTCGATTTCTACCGCTCCAAATTCCTTTTTGGCCAGTTCGTAACCCCATGTCTTGAAGCCGCCCTCAGTAAATTTCATGATGTTGCCCTTGTGCACGATGGTGACGGACTTGCGCCCGTTGTCGATCGCGTACTGAATGGCTTTGCGGATCAGTCGCTTGCTGCCGTCTTCGGAAACCGGCTTGATCCCGATGGCAGAGCATTCCGGGAAGCGGATTTTCTTGCGCACGCCCATGTCGCTCAGGAAAGTGACGACTTTCTTGACCTCATCCGTGCCGGCTGCCCATTCGATGCCGGCGTAGATGTCTTCGGTGTTTTCGCGGAAAATCACCATGTCGGTCTTTTCCGGATGTTTGACCGGGCTGGGTACGCCCTGAAAGTACTGCACTGGGCGCAAGCACACATAAAGGTCCAGTTCCTGGCGCAGCGTGACGTTGAGCGAGCGGATGCCGCCGCCCACGGGGGTGGTCAGCGGCCCCTTGATCGAGATGACGTAATCCTTGACCGCTTGCATGGTTTCTTCCGGCAGCCAGGTATTGTCGCCATAGGTTTTGACCGCTTTTTCTCCGGCATAAACTTCCATCCAAGCGATGGAGCGGGTGTCGCCATAGGCCTTGCGGACGGCTGCATCCACGACTTTCTTCATTGGCGGGGTGATGTCGACACCGATGCCATCGCCTTCGATAAATGGGATAATCGGGCGGTTGGGGACGTTCAGGCTATTGTCGGCGTTGACCGTTATTTTTTTCCCGTCGATAGGCACACTAATTTTTTGGGACATCGAAAAGACTCCTGGATGCGTGATTTTGAATGCTGATCCTGTTCAATAAACCTTATGGGGTTGTCTGCCAATTTAGCGAACACGAAGCCCACCCGACCCTGAAGGACTATATTCCGATTCCGGGGGTCTATGCGGCAGGACGGCTCGATACCGACAGCGAGGGATTGCTTATTCTAACCGATGATGGTGCTCTGCAACATCGCATAGCGCACCCCAAACACAAGCAGCCGAAAATTTACTGGGCGCAGGTGGAAGGTGTGCCCGATGACGACGCGCTACAGCAATTGCGCAAAGGGGTCGACCTGGGAGATTTTGTCACCCGGCCAGCCAAGGCATGCATCATCGACGAACCTCCTGGAATTTGGCCGCGTAATCCGCCGATCCGGGAGCGCAAGGCCATACCGACGACCTGGGTCGAACTGGAAATATCCGAAGGCAAGAACCGGCAGGTACGGCGAATGACGGCCAAGGTCGGTTATCCCACGCTGAGGCTGATCAGGGCGGCTATCGGATCGTACACCCTGCAGGGGTTGCTGCCCGGGGAGTGGCGACATCTGGATCGACCGGCTACGGCAAGCATGCCGTAGCCATGATCTCAAAGACTGAATTGACGGCAGGAGCAGCAATGAAACCGATAGCCATTTTCCGCCATGCGAAAACCGAGGGGCCGGGTTATCTGGCCGATTTTCTGGATTCACGCTCTATCCCTTGGCGGCTGATCCGAATTGACGAGGGCGATACGCTGCCGGACAGTGCTGCAGAATTTAGCGGATTGGTATTCATGGGCGGACCGATGAGCGTCAATGATGAGTTGCCATGGATACCGCAAATTCTGGAGTTGATCCGGCAGGCGGTACACCAGGATATTCCTGTACTCGGGCACTGCCTGGGTGGGCAACTGATGGCAAAAGCACTCGGCGGCGATGTGACTCGGAATCCGGTCAAGGAAATTGGTTGGGGATCGCTGCACGTAGCTAAAGGAAGCGAAGCAAGGCGCTGGTTTGGTCCGCGTGAGCATTTTGACGGCTTCCATTGGCACGGCGAAAGTTTTTCCCTTCCTCAAGGTGCGACACTATTGCTTTCCAGCGCATACTGCACACACCAGGCGTTTTCCCTGGGCAAGCATCTGGGGTTTCAGTGTCATGTCGAGATGACCGCCGCCATGGTGCGCGAATGGTGCGCTATCGGTGCTGAGGAAATCTCGGAGGCTGCAGCCAGTCCGGGCGTGCAGTCCCCAGCGGCCATCATGCGAAACCTCGATGCGCGCATCAGTGCGCTGAACGCCATTGCCGCCGAGATCTACGCGGTTTGGTTGGAGGGCGTGGTTGGCAGTTCCCGGGCACGGATTGGGTTTCCGGCCTTGTGATAAAATCCAGGCATTTTCTAACTGATAGCTCACTATGTCCGGGAATACCTTAGGCACCCTGTTTTGCGTCACCTCCTTCGGCGAAAGCCACGGTCCGGCTATTGGCTGCGTGGTAGACGGCTGCCCGCCCGGGCTTGAACTTTCCGAGGCCGACATCCAACTGGAACTGGATCGGCGCAAGCCCGGCACATCCAAGCACGTCACGCAGCGGCAGGAGCCGGATACTGTGGAAATTCTGTCCGGCGTATTCGAAGGCAAAACCACGGGGACGCCAATCGCGCTGCTGATCCGCAATCGCGATCAGCGCAGCCAGGATTATGGCAAGATTGCCGAGACCTTCCGGCCCGGGCATGCCGACTATACCTACTGGCAGAAATACGGCATCCGCGACTATCGCGGAGGCGGCCGCTCCTCCGCTCGCGAAACGGCAGTACGCGTGGCCGCCGCGGCCGTCGCCAAGAAGTGGCTGAAGGAGCGCCATGGGGTTGTGGTACGCGGGTACATGAGCCAGATTGGTGACATCGAAATCCCTTTCCGCACTTGGGAAGATGTGGGTAATAATGCCTTTTTCGCGGCAGATGGCAGCATGGTGCCGCAGCTCGATGCCTACATGGAAGAAATCCGGGCTGCGCGCGACTCCATCGGTGCCAGGATTACCGCAGTTGCCGAAAACGTGCCGGTGGGCTGGGGCGAACCGGTATACGACCGTCTGGATGCCGAAATTGCCTATGCGATGATGGGCATCAATGCGGCCAAGGGCGTTGAAATTGGGGCCGGGTTCGGCAGTGTTGCGCAGAAAGGCTCGGAACACTGCGACGAACTGACCCCGGAGGGGTTCGTCACCAACCATGCCGGCGGCATACTCGGCGGCATCTCGACGGGACAGGAGATAGTCGTGCACGTTGCGTTCAAGCCGACCTCCAGTATCCCGCAGGAGCGGCGCTCCATCGACAAGAATGGCAATCCGGTCATGATGCAGACGACCGGGCGGCATGATCCCTGCGTGGGCATACGTGCCACACCCATCGTCGAGGCGATGCTGGCACTGGTGCTCATGGATCATGCGCTGCGTCACCGCGCGCAGTGTGCTGACGTCGTGACCGGGACGCCCAGAATCTAAGTCCACTGACGGACCAGGCCGGCGGATGCCGGCTTTTTTGTATAGCTGACATCATGCACCGTTTGCCTTACTGGCGCCTTTCCGGGTTTTATTTTTTCTACTTCGCCTTTGTCGGCGCATTCGTTCCGTTCTGGGGCTTGTACCTGCAGTCGCTTGAGTTCAGTGCCTTCCAGATCGGCGTCTTGATGTCTCTGTTCCAGGTGGCGCGCATATTTGCGCCCAATATCTGGGGCTGGCTTGCCGATCATACCGGCCGACGGACTGCCGTCGTGCAACTGGCCGCGTTGCTCAGCCTGCTTTGTTATCTCGGTGTCTTTGTCGGGCATGGCTATTCCTGGATGTTTCTGGTGATGGCGTTGATCAGCCTGTTCTGGAGCGCCTCGCTGCCGCTGGTCGAGGCCATCACGCTAGGCCATCTCGGTGACGGTGCGTCTGGCTATGGGCGTATCCGTTTGTGGGGGTCGATCGGGTTCATTATTGCCGTTATCGTGCTGGGCTACGTACTCGACTACGCGCCCATCCGTACCCTGTTGTGGATCGTGTTGGGGATGAAACTCGGTGTTTTGCTGTTCTCGCGCAGCATTCCGGAGCCGTTGATTGCGCCTCATCATACGGACGATTTTTCGGTCTGGGAGATACTGCGCCGACCGGAAATTGCGGCGTTTCTGGCGGCCTGCTTTCTGATGGCGGCGGCGCATGGGGTGTACTACACTTTCTATTCAATTTACTTGGTTGATCACGGATACAGCAAGGGTGCCGTTGGCTGGCTCTGGGCGCTGGGAGTGATCTGTGAAGTGCTGGTGTTCCTGTGGATGCACGATCTGACAGAACGGTACGGCCTGTGGCGGATCCTGCTCGCCAGCTTCCTTTTGGCTGGTCTGCGTTTTGTCATGATCGGCTGGGGGGTCGAATATGTCGCGCTGATGATCCTGGCCCAGACGCTGCACGCAGCCAGTTTCGGGTCATTCCATGCGGCATCGGTTGCATTGATACACCGGCATTTTCGCGGTCGTCACCAAGCCAAGGGGCAGGGGTTGTATACCAGCATTTCCTTCGGATTGGGCGGGACGTTGGGGGGGCTGGTGAGCGGCTATGCCTGGGACGCGGTTGGTGCCGGGTGGACATTTACGCTGTCTGGATGCTTTGCCTTGCTCGGCGCGGCCGTACTTTTGTGGCGCGCAAAGCCGGCAGCGGTCTAAACTGTAGTTCTCTATTCCGGAGAGATGCATGCGTAATCTTGTGTTGCTGATGCTGTTGATGCTATCGAATGCGGTTTTCGCGTCCGAAACGCAAGTCAGTGTCGCTGGGCTGTTCAGCGGCAAGGCGATCCTCGTTATCAATGGAGGAAAACCGAAGACTTTGTCGGTGGGGCAGAGTATGGACGGCGTCAAACTGGTGGCGGCAGACAGCGAGAAGGCGGTGGTCGAGATCGACGGTAAACGCAAGGAGCTGGGAATGGGGCAGGGCGTTTCCGTAGCGGGCAGTGGCCCATCTGCACAGATGGCGACCTTGTATGCGAATAATGACGGACATTTTTTCGGTGATGGCTACATCAACGGATTTTCCGTCAAGTTTCTGGTCGATACCGGCGCCAGTGATGTCGCTATCAGCAGCGATACGGCGCGTCGCATTGGGCTCAATTATTTGTCAGGGAATGTTGGTGTTGTCCATACTGCGGGAGGTGCAGTAAAAGCTTACCGTGTCAGCTTGAACACATTAAAAGTGGGCGCTATTGTTCTGCACCAGGTTGATGGGGTGGTTCTGGAAGGAAGCTCTCCCCCGTTTGCGCTGCTTGGCATGAGTGTGCTGAATCGCATGGAGATGCAGCGTGACGGCATGGTGATGACCCTGACCAAGAAATACTAGCTTTCCAAAACGAACAAGGCGCAATTAAGCGCCTTGTTCGTCGTAACCTACAGCAATCAAATTAGTTTAACGTCTTGTCTCGCTCGATAAGGGCGTAGGCCGAATGATTGTGGATCGATTCGAAATTCTCGGACTCTACAACGTAGGCATCGATGCGCGGCTCCGCATTCAACTGAGCAGCTACGTCGCGCACCATGTCCTCGACAAACTTCGGGTTGTCGTAAGCGCGTTCCGTGACGAATTTCTCATCCGGCCGCTTGAGCAGGCCGTACAGCTGGCAAGAAGCTTGATCCTCAACCAGGCTGATCAAATCCTCGACCCAGATAAAGTCATTGATCCGGGCGGTTACGGTGACATGAGAACGCTGGTTATGCGCGCCGTAGTCGGAAATTTTCTTCGAGCACGGACATAGGCTGGTGACGGGAACCAGCACCTTGACTGTAATGTTGTAGCTGCCATTCTTGATCTCGCCGATGAAGGTTACTTCATAATCCAGCAGACTTTGCACGCCGGAAACAGGCGCCGATTTATTGATGAAATACGGGAAGGTCATTTCGATATGGCCGGACTGCGCTTCCAGACGTTTGACCATCTCACGCAGGATGCCTTCGAAATTCTCTACCGAAATTTCGCGTTCGTTCATGTTCAGGATCTCGACGAAACGCGACATGTGTGTGCCCTTGAAGTTGTGCGGCAGGTGCACGTACATGTTGAACACGGCAACGGTGTGCTGTACGCCACCGCTCTTGTCCTTGACTTTGATGGGGTGTCGGATGGACTTGATCCCCACCTTGTCGATGGCCAGATGACGTACGTCAGGCGTGTTCTGTACGTCTTCGATGGGGAGCGGCGCAGCTTGATTCATGGTAATTCCCGAAGTGTTTCCAAATAGTTGAGTATACTACTCGGATAATATTTTCTCAATTGCCGAGACGATGCCCGGCATGTCGAGGCCGCACGCGGCCAGCATTTTTTCAGGGATGCCGTGTTCGATAAAATGGTCAGGCAAACCCAATACCAGGGTTCGAATCTGTATTCCCAATTCCTGCAGGGCCTCCATAACGGCAGCACCGGCTCCGCCCATGATGGCGTTTTCCTCGACCGTTACCAGCAGTTCATGCGTACTGGCGAGTTCCTGAATGAGTGCAATGTCGAGCGGTTTCACGAAACGCATGTTGGCGACAGTGGCGCCCAAGTGCTCTCCGGCATGGAGAGAGGGTGTCAGCATGCTGCCAAAAGCGAGGATCGCGATTTTTTCGCCTTTGCGTCTAAGCTCTCCCTTGCCCAGCGGGAGCGCATGCATATTTTTTTCAATCGCTGTTCCAGGCCCGCAACCGCGCGGATAACGCACGGCTGCAGGACCGCCCAGCATGAATCCGGTGTAGAGCATCTGACGGCATTCGTTCTCGTCCGAAGGGCACATCACGACCATGTTCGGAATGCAGCGCAAGTAGGAAATATCGAAAGAACCGGCGTGCGTCGGCCCATCGGCCCCGACCAGGCCGGCCCGGTCGATGGCCAGCAACACCGGCAGGTTTTGCAGGGCGATATCGTGTATCAGCTGGTCGTATGCCCGCTGCAGGAAGGTGGAATAGATCGCTACCACGGGCTTGCTGCCTTCGCAGGCGAGTCCTGCAGCGAAAGTGAGTGCATGCTGCTCGGCGATGCCGACATCGAAGTAGCGCTGCGGAAATTGCGCCTGAAAATCGTTGAGGCCAGAGCCATCGCACATCGCAGGGGTGATGCCGATCAGGCGCTCATCCCTGGTCGCCATGTCCACCAGCCATTCGCCAAATACTTGCGTGTAAGATTTCCTGCCGCCGCCGGCTAAAGATTCTCCATTGGCAGGATCGAATTTTCCGACACCATGAAACTTGCCCGGGTTGTCTTCCGCGGGCTTGAACCCGTGCCCTTTTTGCGTGATCACATGAAGGAACTGCGGCCCTTCCAGATTCCGGATATTGGACAGCGTAGCCACCAGTACGTCCAGGTCGTGCCCGTCGATCGGGCCGATATAGTTGAAGCCGAACTCCTCGAACAGGGTGCTCGGGCTCACCATGCCCTTGACATGCTCTTCGGCACGCTTGGCCAGTTCCAGGATCGGTGGCGCCACCCCGAGCACCTTTTCCGTACCGCGCCGCATGCGGTCGTACAGTTTTCCGGAAAGCAATCTGGCCAAATAGTTATTGAGTGCGCCGACATTCGGAGAAATCGACATGTCGTTGTCGTTCAGAATAACCAGCAGATTGGCATCCATCGCGCCGGCATTGTTCAATGCCTCGAAGGCCATGCCGGCGGTCATCGCGCCATCGCCGATGATGGCGACGGAACGCCTGTGCGATCCGGTTTGCTTGGCTGCAATTGCCATGCCCAGCGCAGCCGAGATCGAGGTGCTGGAATGCCCAGCGCCGAACGCATCGAACTCGCTTTCGGCCCGGCGCGGAAAGCCGGCAATCCCGCCTTCCTTGCGCAGCCCGGACATTGCCTGGCGACGTCCGGTCAGGATTTTGTGCGGGTAGGTCTGATGGCCGACATCCCACACCAGCCGGTCATCGGGGGTATTGAAAACATAATGCAGCGCGATGGTCAGTTCTACCACCCCCAGATTGGAGGACAAGTGACCTCCTGTCTGAGCGACGCTGTCGATTAGGAAGGTTCGCAGTTCTTCCGCCAGTTGCGGAAGTTGTTTGCGTTCCAGTTGGCGGAGTTGCGCCGGAAAATCAACGGATTCAAGCAAAGGATACATAACTCAATACTGGCGTTGCGTGATGAAATCCGCAAGCTGTGCAAGACGAGTACCTTGTTCTCCAAATGCAACAATGCTTTGCTGTGCCTGCTGGTGCAGTTCGGCCGCAAACGCCTTGGCGCGGGTCATGCCGAGAATCGTGACGTAAGTGGGCTTGTTCTGTTCGGCATCCTTTCCAGCAGTTTTTCCGAGTGTGGCAGTATCCGCCTCGGCATCGAGAATGTCGTCGACGACCTGGAACGCCAATCCGATGAATTTGGCATACTGATCCAGCGCATGTATTCGCGTCTCGTCCTGCTGTGTGCCGCAGTAGGCACCCAGCAGGACGGCAGCCCGAATCAGGGCGCCAGTTTTATGGATATGCATGAATTCCAGTTCTTGCTGGGTGAGGTTTGCTCCCACGCTGGCCAGGTCAATCGCCTGGCCGCCGGCCATGCCGCGAGAGCCACTGGCGGTAGCGAGCAATTGCACCATTTTCAATTGCGTTTCGAGATCGCTGCACAAGCCGGGTTGTGAAAGGGTCTGGAACGCCAGGCTCTGCAGAGCGTCCCCGACCAGAAGTGCGGTCGCCTCGTCGAATTGTTTGTGGCATGAAGGTTTTCCACGACGCAGGTCGTCATCGTCCATGCAAGGCATATCGTCATGCACCAGCGAATAGCCGTGGATCAATTCAACGGCGGCAGCGGCGGCATCAACATTTTCCACTTGGGCGCCGGTAGTTTCACCCGCTGCATGCGCCAGAAGTGCACGTACGCGCTTGCCTCCGCCCAGAATGGCGTAGCGCATCGCGGAATGCAGGCGTGCGGGAGCAATATCCGATCCCGGCAGCAGTGCGGTAAGCGCTGCCTCCGTACGTTTCTGAATGGATTGGGCCCAGCCCTGGAAATCAGCCATCGGCATTGCTATAAGGTTGCAGCGCGTTTGATTCGTTCAGGATTCGCACCTGTTGTTCGACATCGGCCAGCATTTTCTGGCAGAACTGGAGCAGTTCGGCCCCTCGCTTATAGGCGGCCATGGATTGTTCAAGCGGCAGTTGTCCGGTTTCCATCTGGGAAACGATGGATTCTAGCTCCGAGAGTGCAAGTTCGAAGTTTTTCGGGGGGGTGTTCTTGCTCATGGAATGAAAGCCTGTGAAGGGGATGAACCGTAACAAAATAGCTGCATGCGGTCAATCACCTGCGTAATGCATTTTATGCAAAAATCTGGCATAGTTTGCCCATAATAACAAGCGCGAGGTTCATCGTGGACCTGATTGGAAAGCTGCAGTCTGTCGTCGCCAAGTCGCAAAAGGGGGCCGTATTGAATACGGAGTGGCTTGAGAAGCTGCCACGTAACGATTACCTTGCCGCTCAGGACAGGGTGATTGAGCGATTGCGAGGCTTTGCCTCGGATGACAATCCTTGCAATCGCGAAGCCCTGCATGCGCTGATGCGGATCGATGGATATTGCCGGACTAATGTCGCGGCGTTGACACGGCAGTACGTGACTGCCCCCGTGCTGAAGTACGAGGTCGATGAGCGGCTTTGGCAGTCCGTCTTCAATTACTATCACGTCCTCGAACGCGCGTACCAGTCTTTTGTCGATCGCTATTCCGATGATCCGGCGGGGTCGGCGATATCCGCTGATTTCCCCCAGCTTATTTTCAATCTCCTGGACTGCCAGCGCTGCGCGGCAAAGTGGCGCTATCTGCGCTACCAATCCATCGCAGAAGGCGGGTGGCTCAAGCTGCATAAACTTTATCGCCTGGGCGAAGCCTTGGGTTGCACCCGTGCCAGGCTGCGTCGATATGAAGGCGGACCGGAATCCTCGCTCATGTCCTGCTATCTGCAGGCGCTGATGTTGGATACCCTTAACCATACCAGCTTGTTGAAGAGCGAAATCGAAATGCTTGCGGACTGGCTGGCAATCTGGTGTGAGCTGATTACGCTGGATACCGATTATGTAGAAGCGCGCCATCTTTTCTTTGTCGCTCTGGAAGAGGACAGGGGCGGGCGCCGTATGCGGCATTTTGAACCGTTATCCACATTTCGCTATTGGAATACCGATGAGGTGGTATTGCAGGTAGAGCGTCTCTCGAACTATGTGCGCCAGGGCCGACTTCCCGACGGGCTTGCGATGCCGCGCAACGTCAGCTTCCAGGATTGCCAGCTGCTGATCGAGCACATGCTGGTGGAATGGTCACGCGATGTGTACCGCCGCCAGCGTCGCACCGACGAGCGGGATGAAGTGGCCAAGGTTGCGCATGTGGCGAATGGCATTCTGAATGTATGCCAGCATGTGAAGAATGTGCTTTACAGTGCCGGGCGTGAGCAGGAGCTGCCGGAGCAGACATCGAATCCGCAGCCGCCTCAGGAAGAAACCGCCGAGGCACAGTCTGTAGGCGAGGCGGAAGAAGGTATCGTTCTGCCCGGCGCCAACAGTGAGAAATGGACCATCAACAACGAAAGCAAGTATGGCTTCGGTGCAGTGGTCAATGCCGATCTGAATTTATGGCTGCGTCCTGGCCGGGTTATTGTGCTGGATTATGAGCTGAATCCTGACATGCCTGTTGTGGGGGTTGTGCGCAGTATCAAGCAGCTCCCCGGCAACAAACGCCATGTCGGCATTGAGGTGTTATGCCATACCCCGGCCTATGTTCGCTTGCGCAACCTGTCGCCCACTGCGCACCCGCAGGACTTCATGCCGACCGATATCTTCCTCGCTGCTGCAGTGACAACCCAGGGGCAACCGCCTTTTCCATCCTTGTATCTACCAAAGGATGAAGAAAAGGATGTGCCTGCTTCGTTGCTGTTGCCGCGCGTAGAGTTTATCGCTGGCGGGATATTTGAACTGCGGACCGAGCATCATCACAGCCAAGTCAGGCTGGGACGCGTCATCGAGCAGAAGGACGACTGGGTGCGAGCCGAGGTGCAGTTCCCGGAAGGCCCCATCTCGCTGGATTAGGACCCCGGAAGTATCCGGAGCATGAATTTCCGGATGTCGCTGATTTCCTCTTCCGTGACCGAGTGCGGCATTGCATATTCATGCCATTCGACGGAATAGCCCCGCTGGCTAAGAATTCGTCGGGCATCAAGCCCGGTTGCGAGCGGGATGATGTCATCGAACCTGCCATGGGCAAGAAAAACCGGAATGTTCCGATTTGCCGGAGCGCCTTCTTCTTCCAGGCGGTGCGGCAGTGCTAGATAGGTCGAAAGCGCGATAATGCCTGCCAACGATTCCGGGTGACGCAGGCCCGTATGAAGCGCAATCACGCCTCCTTGTGAAAAGCCCGTCAAGGCGATACGGGATGCGGGTATCCCACGTTCTTTTTCTTGTGCGATCAGCGCTTCGATTGCCGTGCGGGAAGCTTGAATCCCGGCGGCATCCTCCTGCTCGGTGAGATCCCTGCCGTAAATGTCATACCATGCCGGCATGTGGTAGCCGCCGTTGATGGTGACAGGTTGTGAAGGTGCATGCGGCAGGATAAAGCGGATGTGCGGCAATGGCTGCATCGCTTGTACCACGGGGGCGAAATCGTAGCCGTCGGCACCTAGCCCGTGTAGCCATATGACGCTGGCAGTGGGGGTGGAGCTGTCGCACAGTTCGAGGGTTTCCAGCATGTTGGCGTGAAGGTATTGGTTGTGAGTGCGCTATTGTGCCATGGCGGGCTTAAAATCCTGTCAATGACCTGGCCTTTGGGATATGCTTTGGCGGAAATGGCTTGAATTTCATGGGGTTGAGAAATCAATGAAAAAAAACGGGTTCCTGAGACGCCATCTTGTCCGCATTTCGCTCAGTGCGCTCATCGTCGTACTGTTCCTCCTGAATACGGCAGGGAAGATCGAGCTGGGGTTTGTGCAGCCGCTCGAAAACATTGCCTATGATCTGCGCTTGCGGGCTACGATGCCGAACACCCTGGACAAGCGCATCGTGATCGTCGATATCGACGAAAGAAGCCTTAAAGCGCAAGGGCACTGGCCATGGAGCCGTAACAAGCTTGCGCACCTGGTCGACGCCTTGTTCGATCAATACCATGTCGATGTGCTGGGCTTCGATATGGTTTTCGCCGAGCGGGACGAAAGTTCCGGCCTCGCCAGCCTGGAGGCCATCGGGAAAACCACGCTGAACGGAGATCGGGGATTCCAGTCGGCGCTCGATAGCATGCGGCCTAAGCTCGATTACGACCACAGCTTCGCCGAGAGTTTGAAGGGCAGAAAAATTGCGCTGGGCTATGTGTTCAAATATGGCCGGGATGAAACGGCGACTTCAGGGCAGCTGCCCGCACCGACGATACAAGCGGCACCTGAAGGTATCGCAGCCATCCCGGCCGCCGGCTATACCGCCAATTTGCCCGAGTTGCAAAAAGCTGCCGCTGCAGGCGGCTATTTCAGTGCCGCGTTGGTGGATGAGGATGGGATATTCCGAAGGGTTGGATTACTCGAGAACTATCAGGGCAAACTGTATGAATCGCTCGCCTTGGCGGTGACGCGTTTGAAGCTGGGTGCAGCGCAAGTGAATGTCGGTCAGGTTGGCGGGCCGGGCGTGGGTGACGGCTACTCCGGTTACGAATGGCTGACGGTTGGCGATAAATCGATCCCCATCGATGAGGATGTTGCCGTTCTGATCCCGTACCGAGGCATGCAACGCAGCTTTCCCTATGTGTCGGCGACGGACGTGCTGGATGGAAAAGTGGCGCCGGAAACACTCAAGAGTGCCATTGTGCTGCTGGGGACGACGGCGCCTGGCCTGATGGACTTGCGATCTACCCCGGTAGGCAAGGTTTATCCCGGGGTTGAAGTGCACGCCAATCTCATAGCCGGCATGCTCGACCAGTCGATCAAGCAGCGCCCGGCGTATACCCTTGGAATCGAATTCCTTTCATTGCTGCTGGTCGGTCTGCTGCTGACCTTGCTGCTGCCCGCGCTGAGCCCCATGTGGGCCGCCTTGGTCAGTTCGGCCGTGTTGTTGGCGAGCTTGGCAATCAATCTCTATGCATGGGAGCAGGCGAACCTGGTCTTGCCGATAGCCTCACTGCTGCTAATGATCGTCCTGATCTTCGTGCTCAACATGTCCTATGGCTTCTTTATCGAATCCAGAGGCAAGCGCCAACTGGCTGGCCGTTTCGGCCAGTATGTACCGCCGGAACTGGTGGAAGAAATGGCCAAGGACCCGGGCGCATTTACCCTGGAAGGCGAAAGCCGCGAGATGAGTGTGCTGTTCTCCGATGTGCGCGGGTTTACCACGATTTCGGAAGGACTGGATCCCAAGCAGCTGACCCAGCTGATGAACGAGTACCTCACGCCGATGACCCATGTCATTCACCACTATCGGGGCACCATCGACAAATATATGGGCGATGCCATCATGGCATTCTGGGGCGCCCCGCTCCGCGATGAGGCGCATGCGCGGCATGCGCTGCTGGCGGCGCTGGATATGCTGGAAAGCCTCAAGGAAGTGCAAGCTCACTTCGCTGCCAAAGGTTGGCCTGCCATCAATATCGGCGTCGGCATCAACACCGGCATGATGACGGTAGGCAATATGGGCTCCGAATTCCGCATGGCGTATACCGTGATGGGCGATGCGGTGAATCTGGGCTCGCGTCTCGAAGGATTGACCAAGGAATACGGCGTGCAGATCATCGTCAGCGAATTTACCCGGCAAGGCATTCCCGATTTTCTGTTCCGCGAGCTCGATTGTGTGCGTGTCAAAGGCAAGGACAAGCCGGTGAGTATTTATGAGCCGATCTGTCAGGTCGGCAAGGAGACAGCCGCGCAGGTTGACGAGCTAGCCCTTTACTGCGAAGCCTTGACGTTATATCGTGAGCAGCACTGGGACTCGGCGGCTGCGAAGTTCGACGAGCTGCACAAGCTATATCCTGAGCGGTATCTATACGAAATGTACATCAAACGCATTGCCTATTTCCGTGAAAATCCGCCCGGCAACGGCTGGGATGGCGCGTTCACCTTCAAGACGAAATAGCGCCAGCCTCCATGAAGGTCACTATTCTCGGATGCAGCGGAGGGATCGGCGGCGACTTGCGCACGACATCGATGCTGGTGGATGACGATATCCTGGTTGACGCTGGGACAGGCGTTGCCGATTTGTCCATCGAGCAAATGATGGCGATCGACCATATATTCGTCACTCATTCCCATCTCGATCATATCGCCTGCATCCCGCTACTGGTCGATACTGTCATCGGCATGCGCGAAAAGCACATTACGGTGCATGCCACCGCAGAGACCTGGAAAATACTCAAGGACCATATCTTCAACTGGAAAATCTGGCCGGATTTCAGTGCCATCCCGGATGCAGCCAATCCCATCCTCAAGAATAGTGAAATCCGGGTGGGGAAAACGGTAAATCTCGCGGGCCGGAAGTTCACCCCTTTACCGGCAAACCATACGGTTCCAGCTGTCGGGTTCCAGCTGGAGGGCGAGCATAGCAGCCTTATTCATACCGGTGATACAACAACATGCGACGCCCTTTGGCAAGCCGTAAACCGAATTGAAAACCTGAAATACCTGCTGATAGAAACCGCTTTCGGCGACTCGGAACTCGAGCTAGCCAGGCTTTCACGCCATCTTTGCCCATCTTTATTGCTGGAAGAACTGGCAAAACTGAAAAGCCGTCCAGAGATTTACATCACACACCTTAAACCGGGAGAGGGGGATGAGATCATGCACCAGATCAGTATCAATGGTCCGCAATTCAACGCTCATCCTTTGGTGACCCATCAGGTTTTTCAACTGTAATCCGCAAGAGATCCAGCGCTATGACTACACCGCAACCCGCGCTTCTGACAAAACTCGAGCCGATTGCGGCTCTTTCGCCGGCTCGTGTGGAAGAGTTGGCTTCAATGTGCATGATAGAAACCGTCAGTGCCGGCCTCAATCCATTTCGGATGAACGTCGTCGAGAGTGCTCAATCACTCTACCTGTTGAATGGCAATCTGAAGCTGGTTTTTGCCGATGGGGAGGAGACAATTTTGCAGGGAGGTAGTGGCGCGACGATCCATCCTGTCATCACAGATGATGCGCCGCTCAAAGATGCGGTCGCCTTGACGGACATACAGATTTTGCGTGTCGATGCCGATTTGCTCGACATCATGCTGACCTGGGATCAACTGGCCAATTACGAGAAATCCGTAGCCAAGGATGTCCCTCAGCAACATAGCACCGGCGAATGGATGGAAAAACCCAATGTTTTCAGCGCCGCTTCACTGAAAAACGGATTGTTCAGCGCATTGCCGCCGGAAAACGTCGAAGAAATGTTTAGCCGCATGGATCGCATGCCGGTAAAAGCCGGTCAGACTATCATCCGGGAAGGAGACGAGGGCGACTATTACTACCTGATAGAGGAAGGTGTCGCTGAGGTCTCGCGCCAGGATGGGCCGCCGGCAACGCCTAGAATCCTGGCGCAGCTTGTGGCGGGCAATGCTTTCGGCGAAGAAGCCCTGGTCTCGGGCAATCGCCGTAATGCGACGGTGACCATGAAAACGGATGGCGTGCTCAATCGCCTGGCGAAAAGTGATTTTGTCGGCCTGTTGCAGCAGCCCTTGCTTGCGAAAGTGACTGCGCTACAAGCCAAGGAGTTGGTCGGCAAGGGTGCGCAACTGCTCGATGTCCGTCTCCCTGCGGAATTTCAGCTCGGGCATTTCCAGGGTGCACAGAACTTTCCTCTGCATGAAATTCGCGAGAGCATGAAAACTCTGGACCCTGCCGGGAGCTACATTACTTATTGCAAAAGTGGTCGCCGCGCATCCGCGGCCGCCTTCATTCTTGCCCAGCACGGCTTTCATGTCTCGTCACTGGCAGCATGAAACGCTGCGGAATAGAGGTTTAGGGTGAGCGATAATCCTTCGGCAAAACGCGACTTCATTGTATTCGGCCAACCCGATATCGCGCAGGCGGAAATCGATGAAGTCGTCGATTCGATGCGCTCGGCCTGGCTCGGGACCGGGCCCAAGGTCGCTCGGTTTGAGCAGGATTTTGCACGATACAAGCATGTCGAGCATGTCGCTGCACTCAATTCGTGTACCGCGGCCTTGCATCTGAGCCTGCTCGCTGCGGGCGTGGGGCCGGGGGACGAGGTCATCACCACGCCGCTGACATTTTGCGCGACGGTGAATGCCATCATCCATGCCGGCGCTACCCCAGTGCTTGCGGATGTCGAACCCGACAGCATGAACATCTCGCCTGAGGAAATCGAGCGCAAGATTACCGCGCGAACGCGCGCCATCGTGCCGGTCCACTTCGCCGGTCGTGCCTGCCGGATGGATGCCATCATGGCATTGGCCGGCCGGCACGGGCTCAGGGTCATTGAAGACTGCGCGCACGCAATCGAAACCGAATACCAGGGCTGGCCGGCCGGCACCTTCGGCGACTTCGGATGCTTCAGCTTCTATTCCACCAAGAATGTCGTCACCGGCGAAGGCGGCATGGTCATCGCAAAAAGCGAAGAAGACATCGCCCGCATCAAGGTGCTTGGCCTGCACGGCATGAACAAGGACGCCTGGAAGCGCTTCGGCGACGAGGGCTACAAGCACTATTACGTCACTGAATGCGGCTTCAAATACAACATGATGGACCTGCAGGCGGCGATCGGGATCCACCAACTGGCCCGGGTGGAGCAAAACTGGCTGAAGCGCAGGGAAATCTGGAATCGCTATATGGAAGCGCTGGCCGGTTTGCCG
>CAMLDQ010000008.1 GCA_946478965.1 uncultured Methylobacillus sp.
GATCCACGCTTTCGTAGCGCAGGCGGAAGTCGGTCATCGGCTTGCCCGCCTTGATCGCATCGAGCAGGGTTGCCGGTTCGTCCGCATACGCTGACGTCGCAGCAAAGGCAGTCGCCAGAAGGCTTGCCAGGGTAGTGATACGCAGGGTCGTCATAGTTTCCTCTTTAAGCATGTGAGAAGGGGTGAATCAAATGGTTGTTATGCGGCTTTGGCTTCACGCTGGTACAGGAAGCGGAGCACCTCGCCACGCAGGTGGTGGTAGTGGGCGTTCTCAGCCAGTTCCAGACGGTTGCGCGGACGCGGCAGGTCGACGGCAAGAATTTCGCCGACCGTAGCCGCCGGGCCGTTGGTCATCATCACGATGCGATCGGAGAGCAATACCGCCTCATCCACATCGTGCGTGACCATGATTACAGTGCTGCCGGTGCGGGCTACGATGCCCAGCAGCTCGTCTTGCAGATGGGCGCGGGTGAGGGCATCGAGCGCCCCGAACGGCTCGTCCATCAGCAATACCTTCGGTTCCATGGCCAGCGCGCGGGCGATGCCGACGCGCTGCTTCATGCCACCGGAGATTTCGTTGGGATACTTGAATTCAGATGCGGTGAGGCCGACCAATGCCAGTGCCTCGTGCGTGCGACGACGGAGCGAGGCCTTGTCTTCCTTGTCGCCGAACACGCGTTCGACGGCCAGGTAGATGTTGTCGAAACAGGTCAGCCACGGCAACAGGGAGTGATTCTGGAATACTACCGCACGATCGGGCCCTGGCCCTGCGATTTCGCGGCCGGCGCAGAGCAACACGCCATCGGTGGCCTTCAGCAGGCCTGCGACCAGATTCAACACCGTTGACTTGCCGCAACCCGAGTGGCCGATTACGGAAACGAATTCGCCGTGGCTGATCGACAGGTTGACATCCTTAAGGGCAGTGAATTTGCCACGCTTGGAGTCGAACACCATGTTGACGTTTTCGAGTTGTACATACTTTTGCATGACGATTACTCCTTAACGAATTTCTTGGCCAGCATCAGCAGCGCATATTCGAGCATCAAGCCGACAAGGCCGATCACGAAAATCGCGATAATGATGGACTCGACCTTGAGGTTGTTCCATTCATCCCATACCCAGAACCCGATCCCGACCCCGCCTGTCAGCATTTCCGCAGCGACGATGACCAGCCATGCGGTTCCGACGGCCAAGCGTACGCCGGTCAGGATGTGCGGCAGGATGGCGGGGATCACGATCTTGGTCGCGATCTTCCATTCGGAAAGATTCAGCACACGCGCCACGTTCAGATAGTCGGTCGGTACGTTGCGTACGCCCTGGGCCGTATTGAGTATCATCGGCCAGATCGAACAGATGAAAATCACCCAGATGGCGGCCGGATCTGCAGCCTTGAACACCAGCAGGCCGATCGGCAGCCAGGCCAGCGGCGAGACCGGCCGCAGTAGGCTGATAATAGGTCCCGCTACCATGTTTACACCGCGGAAACGGCCGACAAAGAACCCGGCGGGAATGCCGATGAGGGCGGCGAGCCCGAAACCAACGCCGACCCGCTCAAGCGATTTCAGCACGTTCCAGCCGATGCCCATGTCGTTAGGGCCGTTGCTGTAAAACGGATCGGAGAACAGTTCCACCGCCTCTGTCCAGGTGGCGACCGGGCCGGGAAAGTCCGAGCGCTTTGCGGCGATGGCGGACCAGATGCCAACCAGCAATGCCATGCCGACCGCCAGTGCCAGTACTTGTTTGGCAACCGCGGTCGAGATGGCTTTCCAGTCGATGCTGGAGAACCGGGTAGGTTTAGCTACCTTTTCCGATGCGCTAGCGATACGCACTGGAGGTACTTCCTTTAGCTCCGGTTGCACTGCGGTAGCAGTCGGCTCAGTAATTTTCATGGCGACGACACTCATTGGATACTCCTAATTTCCGGGCCATGCACCCTTAAAGTACTAGGGGTGCATGGCGTTTTATTTAACTATTTGCCTTGATCAACGCGTCCATCGACACCTTCATGCTCTGTACCTTGAAGCCCTTCAGGTAATCAATGGGCTTGGTCGGGTCGAAGGGCATGCCGTCGAAGAACTTGTCCGGACCCATGGCGATCGGTGCGCTCGCCTTGTCGAGCGTCCAGGCGCCGCCATGGCTGCCTTCGGTCTTGTAGTCGATGGTCGGATAGGCAACACCCAATTCCTTGGCGGCTTCGCGATAGATTTCCGGGCGGTAGACATCCTCGGCGATCTTCTTGAAGTTGACGGGCTTTTCCATTTGTCCCCAGCGCGCCATCTGCGTCAAATACCAGATGGCCTGCGAGCGCCACGGGAAGGTGGCGGCGTAGCGGAAGAACACGTTGAAATCCGGCATCTTCTGCGGCCCTTCGGCCTTGTTGTAGATCCAGGTACCGGTCATCGAGTTGTCGACTACCGCCGGCGGGGCGTTCACATAGGACTTAGCGGAAATGATCTGCACCACTTCCTTGCGGTTTTCCGCCTTGTCGGCCCACTGGCCGGCCTCGATCAAGGCCTTGATTGCGGCCTTGTGCGCGTTCGGGTTTTTTTCCGCCCACTCCTTGTTGACGCCAAACACTTTTTCCAGCTTGTTGTTCCAGATTTCATGGTTGGTGATCAGGGAGTGGCCGATACCCATTTCCACCGCGCGCTGGTTCCACGGTTCGCCGACGCAGTAGCCGACGATGTTCTTGGCGGCCAGGTTGGCCACCATTTGCGGTGGCGGAATCACGATCAGACGCACATCCTTGTCCGGGTCGATACCGGCAGAGGCCATCCAGTAGCGGATTTCATAGTTGTGGGTGGAAACCGGGAACACCATGGCGAAAGTCATCGGTTCCTTGCCGGCCTTCTTGTCGGCGTCGATCACTTTTTTCAGTGCTACGGCGGAAGTCGGTCGCTTTTTCATGGATTCCGGGTCGGCTTCCATCATGCGGTCGTATAACTCGGTGGAGACGGTAATGCCATTGCCATTCAAATCCATTGCAAACCCTGTGATGGTGTCTTTGGGCGTGGCGCCTATCCCCAGGGTGGCGGCCAGCGGCATGCCAGCCAGCATGTGGGCGCCATCCAGCTCGCCCAGCGCAACCTTGTCGCGAATATTGGCCCAGGATGCTTCCTTGGAAACGGCGACGTCGAGGCCGTGCTTGGCGAAAAAGCCTTTTTCCTTGGCGATGACGATAGGGGTGCAATCGGTCAGCGGAATGATGCCGAATTTCAGCGTGGTCTTTTCCAGCCCCTCGCTGCCGGCCGCCCAGGCCGATTGGCGCAGTCCCGGGGACACCATGGACAGCAGCGAGGCTGCTGCTGACATACCGGCCAACTTGATGAAACCGCGGCGTTCGAGGGATTCCGGAATCTGGACTTCAGATTGCCGATGGTCTACTTTCTTATCCATGCAATTCTCCTGTTGAGAGTTTCTAAGTAACCAAATAAAAACGGCGTCCTGCTGGTGACGGAAATTTTTCTCCATCAACAACAAGGACGCCGTTGCCCTGTTCTGTTCGCCATCACTGGCGATGCGTGCTGCCTGTGAACCCTGCTTTGGGCTCGTACTACAACAAATCCGCAGCCTGGATAAGTCTGCTGGCCAACTCTGCCAGCTTGATGTTTTGGTCCATCGCCTGCTTTCGGAGTAATTGATAGGCTTCATCTTCACCTATCCCCCGTCGCGCCATCAGCAGGCCTTTAGCGCGTTCAACAACTTTCCGTTCCGCCAGTTTGGTGTTCGCCAGATCCAGTTGCTGATGCAGATCGCGAAACTCCTCAAACCTTGCGATGGCGGCATCGATAATCGGTTGCAGCCGATCGGTGCCTAACCCTCCCACTACATAAGCCGAAACGCCCGCCTTGGTCGCTGCCCGAATTTTTTCGGTCTCGCCATCATGCGTAAACATGACAATCGGCCGGGGCGTGTCCTGGCAGGTCGTACATATATGTTCCAGCGTGTCGCGGCTTGGCGACTCGGTGTCAATGATGATGACATCGGGTTGCAACTGGGCCACTGCCTTGTTCAGGTCTACCGTGTTGGAAAGATGGCCGACCACGGTATAACCAGCCTCGGCAAAATATTGCTGTAGCGGGGCGGAACGTTCCAAGTCTTCATCTACCAGCATCACTCGGAGCATGATCCACCTCGAAATTTTCTTTCAAGCAGATCAAAGCAACTGCCATGCCAAAGTAAATAAATCTATTTATTTCAGATGGATAAGTGGATTTATAACGGGGGGTGAGAGACCGGAGCGAAGTGCGCATGCACCAAGAAAATCTGCATGCGCACTTCGCTGGTGCGGTTGCGCGAAGTTAAGAGGAAAGGAGTTAGAAGCCCATCGAGGCCAGCAAATCGTCGACCTCGTCCTGCCCATTGAGGCTGTCCGAGGCATGGATGGCAGGACCGGCAGTCAGTCCTTCCGTGGGGATGAGCGAATTTTTGCTGTCCGGCGCTTGCTCGCGCAGGATATCGAGCAGGATTTTTTCAATTTCAACGGCGGCGTCGAGAATCTTGTTGACCATCTGTCCGGCGACGTCGCGGAATTCCTGTGCTTCCATGATTTGCAACAGATTGTGATGCAGCGCTTCCTCGGCGGCAGCGATTTCCCCGAGCCGAGACAGCGTTTCCTGGATCAAGGCATGTGTCGACAAGTCCTGTGCGTCGCCGAGGCGCTCGACCAGTTCGGCGCATGTGGCGCGCGAGCGCTCGGTTAATGGCAGCGATCCTTCCACTGCGCTGATGGTCCGTTCCGAGGCGTCGTGCATGGTCTGGTCGATGAAGCTCAGGCGGTCGCGTGCATCCGGCATGGTGGCAGCGGATTGCTGCAGGCCCTTGGCGTGGCCAAGCTCCTTCAGGAGGCGGTGCAGCTTGGCTGCGGCGCGGCCGATATTGTCGACCTTCGCTTGGGGCAGGGCGTGTTGTTGTTTGCGGGCTGGCATGTTGGATTCCTCTCGCTACTCAGAAATCTTAACATGGCTAGGGATAAGTCACATAAACCCGGTAACCCGTGACCGCGAGCGCATCTACCGTGAATGACAATTTCACATGGACATCAGCACCGGCCGCCAGGCCATTCTGCATATCTTCCGCATGCGTGAGATATTCCTGCGGTGCGAGCGTGCGGCGCAGTACCGGACGATCATGAATATCGGTCAGCGTCAGCTCCAGCAGCGGATAGGCCTGCGTGAACTCGGCGCGATTCACTACCGTACTGGTCAATACGAAAACGCCCTTATGGCTGGCATCCTCCTGCAGATCGGAGTCGTCGATGCTCAGTAAACGGCTGTTGCGTGGCAGTTCCACGGCGCAATGCAGCCAGCCGCACGCCCGTGTCAGATAAGGCTTGGTTTGCGGGAGGACGACGGCGATCTCCGAACGCAGGAAATAAACGATCTGTGCAGTGGCAGATAACAACAGCAGTACGCTGGCTGTTGCCAATAGCCAGCGAGGAAGTTTCCTCGCCGGTACGCGCACTGGCGTGGGCTTGAATTCCGCTGCAGGGGGAGCGATGATCTTGCGCTCTGGCTCTGGCTCTGGCTCTGGCTCTGGCTCTGGCTCTGGCTCTGGCTCTGGTGTCCTCTGAGCTTCTGCCGCGGGCTCGGCAGCAGATGGCAGCATCTCTGCAGGTGCGGCGACCGGAATTTCTGCGGGAGGTGGCGTGTTTTCCGTGTCCTCCAGGGAAGAGGCTTCGACGAGATATTCCAGGCCGTTAAAGATGCTTTCACATCTGCCGCAACGAACGTCGCCCCGATTGGCGGCCAGTTGCTCAGGTTTGACGAGAAACGCAGTACCGCAGGCCGGGCAGCGCGTGACCAGGCTCATCTTTTCGTGCCTGTGAGCAGCACCCAGTTGTCCAGGGGCGCGGGCGCCGCCATATCGAACCACTCGCGGTAACACGCGGCCACCTCTTCCGCCTGCTCGCGCAGAACGCCGGACAGCACGATACGGCCCCCGGTCCTGCAATGTCCGGCCAGGGCAGGCGCCAGCACTTTGAGCGGGCTGGAAAGGATGTTGGCGACAACCACATCGGCAAGAAACGGCGGCATCTCGTCCGGCAGTACGAAGCGAACATCGGCGTTATTGTTGCTCGCGTTATAACGGCTTGCCACCATGGCCTGCGGATCGATATCGACGCCCAGCGTTTCGCCTGCGCCGAGCCGTTTGGCGGCAATTGCGAGGATGCCGGAGCCACAACCGTAATCGAGCACGGTCTCGCCGGCTTCCAGATGGTCGGCCAGCCAGCCCAAACAGAGATGGGTCGTCGGATGGCTGCCGGTGCCGAAAGCGAGGCCGGGATCGAGCACGATGTTGAGAGCCTGAGGATTGGGGGCGACATGCCAGGAAGGCACGATCCACAAATCGTCACGAATGCGAATGGGTTCGAATTGGGACTGGGTCGCACGCACCCAGTCCTGCTCCTCGACCGGCTGTACCCTGTAAGGCAGATGCAGGAGGCCGGTGGCGGTCGAGAGCTGCTGCATTACATCGGCCATATCGGTGTCAGAAGCGAACAGCGCACTGACAACGTTATGTCGCCAGATACCCGGCGGGGCTTCGCCGGGCTCGCCGAAAATGGGACGCTCCTGGGATGTTTCGGCATCGGCATCCTCGATGCTGACGGAGAGTGCGCCCAACTCCATCAGTGCGTCGCTCAAGGTTTCGGCAACGTCTTCTCCGGCCGTGATTTCAAGCGATTGCCAAGCCATTATTTCGTGGTAATGCCGAGCTTGTTCTCCAGGTAATGGATGCTGGTGCCGCCCTGGTGGAACGCCGCATCGTTCATTAGCTCGATGTGCAGCGGGATATTAGTCTTGATGCCTTCCACGACCATCTCCGACAGGGCGATGCGCATGCGGGCGATGGCCTGCTCACGGGTGTCGCCGTAGGTGATGAGCTTGCCGATCATCGAATCGTAATGCGGCGGCACCATGTAGTTGTGGTAGGCGTGCGTGTCAACCCGCACACCGGGGCCGCCGGGCATATGAAAGCCGGTGATGCGGCCGGGCGAAGGGACGAAAGTGTGCGAGTCTTCGGCATTGATGCGGCATTCGATGGAATGCCCGCGTAGCTGGATGTCTTTCTGCTTGAACGGCAGTTTCTGGCCGGCGGCGACACGGAGTTGTGTCTGCACAATATCGATGCCGGTAATCTGCTCGGTGACCGGGTGCTCGACCTGTACGCGGGTATTCATTTCTATGAAATAGAATTCACCGTTTTCATACAGGAACTCAAAGGTGCCCGCGCCGCGGTAGCCGATCGTGCGGCAGGCCTCCGCGCAGCGCTCGCCGATGGTGGCGATCAGCTTGCGGTCGATTCCGGGCGCCGGTGCTTCTTCCAGTACTTTCTGGTGGCGGCGCTGCATCGAGCAATCGCGCTCGCCCAGGTAGACGGCATTGCCGTGCTGGTCGGCCAGTACCTGGATTTCGATATGGCGCGGCTGTTCCAGGAATTTTTCCATGTACACGGTCGGGTTGCCGAAAGCCGCCTGGGCTTCGCTCTTGGTCATGTTGACCGAAGCCAGCAGCGCCGCTTCGGTGTGCACCACACGCATGCCGCGCCCGCCACCGCCGCCTGCCGCCTTGATGATTACCGGATAGCCGATCTGCTTGGCGATTTTCAGGATTTCTTCCGGATCATCCGGCAGTGCGCCTTCGGAACCGGGCACACAGGGGACGCCCGCCTTCTTCATGGCATCCTTGGCGCTGACCTTGTCGCCCATCAGGCGGATCGTATCCGCACGCGGGCCGATAAAAACGAACCCACTCTGTTCCACGCGCTCGGCAAAATCGGCATTTTCCGAAAGAAATCCATAACCGGGATGAATGGCTTCGGCATCGGTCACTTCCGCCGCGCTGATCACGGCCGGGATGTGCAGATAACTTTGGCCGGATGGGGCAGGGCCAATGCAAACCGACTCGTCCGCCAGCTTGACGTATTTCGCTTCGCGGTCGGCTTCGGAGTGTACGGCGACGGTCTTGATGCCGAGCTCGCGGCAGGCGCGCTGGACGCGCAGCGCGATTTCCCCGCGATTGGCGATGAGGACTTTCTCGAACATGGGAAATCCTCTGCTTAGCCGATGATAAACAGCGGTTCGCCGTATTCCACGGGTTGGCCGTTCTCGACCAGGATGGCCTTGATAACCCCGCTATGGTCTGCTTCGATTTCGTTCAGCAGCTTCATGGCTTCGATGATGCAAAGCGTATCGCCAGCGGAAACGCTGGAGCCGACATCGGCGAACGGTTTTGCATCCGGCGATGGGGAACGGTAGAACGTGCCGACCATGGGGGATTTTACGACGTGGCCGTCTATGACAGGAGCGGCTGCTTCGGCAGCCGCGACCGCTGGCGCAGCCGCCGGAGCGGCGGCCATGGGCACCATTTGCGGCTGCATGTAGGGCACGAATTGCGGCTGGCCGGACGGTTGGCGGCTGATGCGGACCTTCTCCTCGCCTTCGGTCAGTTCAAGTTCGGCGATACCGGACTCCTCGACCAGATCGATCAGTTTTTTGAGTTTGCGCAGATCCATTGTTAAACCTCGGTTGTGTTCAATGCGTTGAGGGCATATTCCAGCGCCAGCAGATAGCTTTGCGCACCCAACCCGCAAATCACGCCGACGGCGATGTCGGAGAAATAGGAGTGGTGGCGGAAGGCCTCGCGGGCATGAACGTTTGAAAGATGTACTTCTATAAAGGGTATCTTGACCGCCGCCAGCGCATCGCGCAGCGCAACGGAAGTATGCGTGAAGGCGGCAGGATTGATCAGGATGAAATCGACTTTGTTTCCGGCCAGCGACTGAACCTTGCCTACCAGCTCGGCTTCACTGTTGCTCTGAAATGCATCCAAAACGACGCCGGCGGTTCGGGCGCGTTCGGCCAGTGAATGATTGATGCTCTCCAGTGTGGCTTGACCGTAATGTTCCGGTTCTCTCAATCCGAGCAGATTGAGGTTGGGGCCATGGAGCACACAGATCGATTTGACGCCGGTTTCTTTAGCCATTTCGGGTAAATTATTCGCCGGAGAATGATATTCAAGGGGGCAAGTTTGCCGCAAATTAAGGGGAGTTGTCTAGCGAATTCGCTGCAGTTAGACGAAATTGCAGCAGTTTCAAGCGCTTATCATTTTTTCAGCAAAAGCCGGACATCGTGCTCCAGTGCCTGCATGTCGAGACGGCCGAAATAGGTGGCGGCGACATGACCGTCACGCGCAATGAGCACGGTGTAAGGCAGTACGCCTTTATCGTTGCCCAAGCCCTCGGCAAGTCCCATGGCGGCAAAGTCGCCGCTCAACACCGGATAGGAAACCGGCGCATTCTGCACGAATTCGGCTATTTTGGCGACATCATCGGTGGAAAGGCCCAGCACGGTGAGGCCGCTGTCGCGGTATTGTTTTTGAAATGCGGACAGTTCCGGCATTTCTTCCTTGCAAGGCGGGCACCAGGTTGCCCAGAAGTTCAGTACGATAACCTGGCCGCGCCATTGCGACAGCATCTGCATGCGGTTTCCGGCATCCGGGAAGGAAGCGGCAAATAGCGGTTGGGTGCTGTTTTTCTCGGTGGCTGCCGTCCCTGGCCACCAGGTGGGGAAAGCGGTACGAACGATGAACAGAGCCACGAGACCGGCAACAACCAGCCCCGCCAGCATACGAACGAGCTTGCGCACGCGTTCTCCTTAATGGGTTGCGAAGACTGCTGCGAGAGTGCCGAGGAATTTGTCGGCATCCTGATAACCAATGACCTTCATGGAAGGCAGCTCCTTGCCTTCCCGGCTGAAAAAGATGATGCCGGGCGGGCCATACAGGCCGAAGCGTGCCAGCAGGGCGCTGTCATCGCTGGTGTTTTGCGTGACGTCAGCCTGCAACAGAATGGCATTTTGCAGCTTTTTGCCGATGCGTGGGTCGCGGAAAGTGAACTTCTCGTATTCCTTGCAGGAGGCGCACCAGTCGGCATAAAAATCCAGCATCACATATTGTCCCCGTGCTTCCTGCAGGGCGGTTTCCAGGTGGGCGACACTGTTGATGCGGCGAAATGGCAGAGCGGGAGTAACGGATGTGTCGTTAGTCGTGGCTTGCAGGCCGGCCAGCGGTTGCAGCGGGTTGCGATTGCCGGCCAGTGCGCCCAGTAACATCGCGACGCCGAACACGAGCATGACGATGCCCAGCCCCTTCCATAGTTTTGGCCAGTTGCCGGCGCGTTGCGGCAGACTGTCCAGCGCATTCAGGTAGATCGCGGACACGATCAGCAGCGATCCCCACAAACCCAGTTGCAGGGCCGCCGGGATCACCGGCCCCACCAGCCAGACCGCCATACCCAGCATGACGACGCCGAAGAATTTGCTCACAGCCTCCATCCAGGGGCCGGTCCTGGGCATCAGCGCGCCGGCCGACGCACCCAGGGCCAGCAAGGGCACGCCCATGCCGAGCGAGAGTGCAAACAGCGCCAAACCGCCCAGCAACACATCGTGGGTATTGCCGATGTACAGCAATGCGCCGGCCAGCGGTGCCGCCACGCAGGGGCTGACAATCAGCGCGGACAGCGCGCCCATCACGAATACGCTGGCAAAACGGCCACCTTTGATGCGGTTGGTCGCATTGACCACGCGGCTTTCCAGCGCGCTGGGCAGTTGCAGTTCATAAAAACCGAACATCGATAAAGCCAGCAGCACGAACATCAGGGCGCCGAAACCGAGCGCCCAGGGATTCTGCAGGGTTGCGCTGATCAGATGGCCGGAAAACGCCGCGGCGATCCCGGCCAGGGTATAACTCACTGCCATGCCGAGGGTATAGGACAGCGAAAGATTGAATGCGTGCAGGCGGGAGGGATGTTGTCCCTGACCGACGATGATGCCGGACAAAATGGGAATCATCGGGAACACGCAAGGGGTCAGCGAAAGCAGCAGGCCGGCACTGAAGAATCCCAGGACTACGAGCCAGAGCTTGCCGCTGCGCAGCAGGGATTGAATGCGGTCCGATTCGGAAGCCGCAGCTGCTGTACCCCCGGCTTTCGGTAATTCGATCTCCAGAGTTTTGCGTATCGGCGCATAGCACAAGCCCCGTTCGCTGCACCCCTGGTAACTTGCCAGCAGGGTGACGCGTTCCGGCGCCGTAGTGGTGTGGTGCAGCCGGAGCTGGGTATCGAACGAGTGGTGGAATACCACGGTGTCGCCGAAGTTGGGATCGTGCTTGGTTTCGCCCGGAGGTAGCGCGACAGTATCGAGGGTGCTGCCGTTGGCTTCCTTCAATGTGAAGCTGATGCGATCGCGGTAGAGGTAATGACCGGGCGCAATCTCGAATGCGGCCTGCAGCGTTTGTGCGTCCAGCGCGTATACGGAAAGCTTGAATGCCTGGTCGGGTTCCAGAATGGCAGGTTCAGCGGTTTCCGTGAACAGGCTTTCGCTGCTGGAGGCATTGTTCGCCGCCCAGACGGGCGTCATGAGCAAATATAAAGAAAGGATCAGTAGTCGTAGCATGTCTGGAGGGTGAGGTCAGCGCGAGGTTTCTTTGGTTATCCATTCGAGATAGGCGTGCAGGCCACCCGCGATTGGGACATGGATGATTTCAGGAAGTTCGTAGGGGTGGTGTGCGCGTATCGTGCGTTCGACTTCGGGATATTTTGCCAGTGTCGTCTTGATCAGGACCGGGACTTCCTGGCTGCTTTCGGTTTTGCCCTGCCAGTGATAGATTGAAGTGCACGGGGCGAGAACGTTAACGCATGCTGCCTGTCCACGGGTAACCAGGAGTTCGGCCAGCTTGACCGCGCATTCCTGATCAGGCAGGTTGCTGATGACGAGAATTTTATCCATGAAGGTTGCTATTCGATGCGCTTACTGCTCATTTTACTGATTTTACTCGCATTCCCGGCCTTGGAGTTGACGTTGCTGATCCAGTTGGCGGCACGCTTCGGCTGGTGGGTGCTGGCTTACCTCGCATTAAGCGTGGTATGTGGCTGGATGCTGATCATGGAAGAACGCATCGTCGTGTTCGGACGCCTGATTCAAACGCTGCAGGAAGGCGGGCATCCCATTCTGGCGTTGCTGGCCAGTGCGAGGAAGGTAATTGCCGGATTCCTGCTGATTTTTCCAGGCGTGGTGAGCGATATCCTGGCCGTATTGCTGCTGGTCATGCCGATTCCCGCACCGCGCAAGCGGCCGCCGGACGACCACGTCATCGAAGGGGAGTGGCGCCGGGAAGAATGAGCTGTCCGATATGGTAAAATGCGCGTTTTTGTGCCTAATTATCAAAGGATAAGCATGTCTTTTCAGGTCACCCTCCAGCCCAGCGGCCATCGGTTTGACACCCAGGCCGATGAGACGGTGCTCTCTGCTGCTCTGGAAGCCGGTTTCAACATGCCGTACGGTTGCCGTAACGGCGCATGTGGGGCGTGCAAGGGCAAGATTCTGGAGGGCAGCGTGGACTACGGCCACTATCAGGCGCATGCGTTGAGCGAGCAGGAAATCGCCGCCGGCATGGCCTTGTTTTGTTGTGCGCGGCCGCAGACCGATATCGCGATTGAGTGCCGTGAAGTCACCGCGGCCAGCGGCATCCGCCCCCGCATCATGCCGTGCCGGGTGCAGAAGCTGGAGCATGTCGCGCACGATGTCATTGTCATGACGCTTAAGTTGCCCAGCAACGAGCGCATGCAATTCCTAGCCGGTCAGTATGTGGAGTTCCTGCTCAAGGACGGCAAGCGCCGCGCCTTTTCGCTGGCCAACGCACCGCACGCCGATGAACTGTTGGAGCTGCATTTGCGCCTGATCCCGGGTGGCCAGTTCACCCAGTATGTTTTTAACGAAATGCAGGAGAAGACGATTCTGCGCCTGGAAGGGCCGATGGGCAGCTTCTACCTGCGCGAAGACAGCAGCAAGCCGATTATCTTCGTCGCCGGCGGTACCGGTTTTGCACCGGTCAAAGGCATCATCGAACATGCGCTGCACCATAACATGCAACGCAAGATGGCGCTCTATCGCGGTGCCTTGTCGCTGCGCGATCTCTATCTGCCCGATATGGCAAAACGCTGGCAGGCGACGCATGGGGTCGATTATGTGCCGGTGCTGTCCGAGCCGCAGCCGGAAGACCGGTGGAGCGGACGTGCCGGGCTAGTGCATCTAGCGGTGCTGGAAGACTATCCCGATCTCAGCGGGTATCAGGTTTATTGCTGCGGCGCACCCGCCATGGTGGAAGCTGCGCACCGGGATTTCGTCGCTGCCGGCCTGCCGCCGGAAGAGTTCTTCTCGGACGCGTTTACCTACGCCCCGCCGAGTCCGCCGAAAAAATAAACTTAATCCATCAAGGAGGGGAAGAGGCTAGAGCGCCTGTTCCCGCATCTTGCATTCCAGACTGAGCCGGTAGTGCTGCACCGCCTGCTCGCTGTTTCCGGTTTTTTCCATCAGTCCCGCCAGCGCAAAGTGCGCGGCGCAGCCAGGTGCGACACTGAGACTGGCTTCCAGATAGCTTTGCGCCTTGCCCCAGAGTTCGCGACGCATGCAAAGCTTGCCAAGCGAGAGCAACAGGCCGGCATCATCGTGATGGGTTTTCAGCCAGAACTCGCCCTGCTGCAATTGCTTGACGGTGTCGCCGCTACATTCGCCATAGAGTGCGGCGAGGTTGCTGTCCCACTGATCAGTCAGGCTCATCTCGACAATCTGGGCCGCTGTCGTGCCATCGCCTGACGCCATGAAGCAGCGCGCAGCGGTTTTGGCCAGGCGAGACTCCAAGCGGATGGCATCGGGAATTTTCTTCCAATGCGCGCGCAGTTCATCCTGATTGCCGACGAGGCGCTCCATTATCTGGCGGTGGGCATGCAAGCGGATTTCCGCGTGTGAAGATTCGACGGCATTACGTTTTTCCAGTTGCCGCAGCAGATTCAGCACCTGCTCCCAGTTGTGGAGGCGTTGTTGGACCTTGAGCAGCAGCCGCAGGGCGGCAGGGTGATGCGGCTCGATTTTTTCCAGGTGCTGTAACGGGATCAAGGCATGCGCGTAGCGGTGTTCGTCCAGCAGCATTTCGGCCTGGGTCAGCAGGCGCGCAATACTGGCCTGCGGGGCGAGACGTTCCGCTTCTGCCAGGTAGAAGTCGCGGCGGCCGGGGTGTTTCATGCGATGCGCGGAGCGCGCGGCGACAAGCGCGCTCAGGCCGGCATCCTCGCCCAGCTCCAGAGCCGCACCGGCTGCTTTCTCGGCTTTGGCGTAGCGCCCTTCCGCCAGCGCATGCAAGCCCTCCAGCAAGGAGGCGTGCGCCGTCTGGCGGCGTTTCTCGCGTTTGTAGTTGCGCACGGACTCCGGCAGGCGCAAGGTGTACTGCACCAGCCGTACCGCGCCATGCAGGGAAACGAAGGCGGCAATCAGCAGCAGGATCAGCAGATTGAGCGAGAGTTCGAGCCGATAGGGGGGCTGCACGATCAGCACGTAGCCATCGGTGGTGCCGGTCAGCAGGGAAATCGCGACGGCGCCGACCAGGATGAAAAGCAGGCTGATCAGCAGCCTCACGGTTTGCCTCGCTCAAGCGAAAGCTTGTACTTGGCGACCGCGTTCAGGCTTTCGCTGATCGCGGGAATCTCGATGGAGATATCGCTGGATGAAAGCTGGTGCAGCGTGTTGAGTGCCGACTTCGTTGCCGCATCGCTCACGTCGAAATAATGCGTGACCCAGTTTTCCGCGGTTTGCAGATCGCTGCGGTAAATCGGCTCATCATGTTGCAGCAACGCGATGCGCGCTGCCAGCAAGCGCAGTTTCAGGTTCTCGCGCAGGAAATAGGCCTGTTCCGGCGCCAGCAGCGGCTGCTCCGGCCTGTCCATGCGCTCGAGGCGTACCATGTTTTTGATGTCGTGCCAGACTTCCTGGCTCAGCCGTCGCCAGGGGTTGGCATCCCAGTCCGGCATGATCGGGTTTTTCGTGGCTTCCGGGTGGTGCATGCTGGCAAGTGGAAGCTTGTCAGCCGCATCGCTCAAGGATTCCAGCTTGAGACTCATGCCGACCACGTCGACGCTGGGCAGTGCCTGCAAGCGCTGGATGTCGCGGCCGATCACCTTGCGTAGCGAGATGATCTGCGGCTTGTCCAGATTCTGTAGCCGGGCGTCGGCATTTTGCAGCGCCAGCAATGCTGCCTGGACATTGCCGGCCAACTGCAGCTGCTGGCTGGCAATAACCAGCAGCTGTTCTACCTCGGCGATGGTCCATTCGTCACGATTGTTGGCAAGCTCGAGATACAGGGTTTGCAGCGCTTCCTGCTGCGCGCGCGAATCTTCCAGTTTCTGGTTGAGCAGGGCGGCTTGTGCGGATGACTGGGTTGCCAGATCCTCGGCATGTTTGGAGAGCACCTGGCTTTCGCGGCCGCGCTCGTCAAACTGGCTCAGGCGCTCGGACAGGGTGGTTTCCAGCGTTGAACCGGTACGCCGGTTGTCCAGCCATTGCCAAGTACTGATGGCGAGGGCGGCAGCCGCCAGCAGCAAGGCGAAATGGGAAAAGTGGTTTACCGGTCGGGTAGGCGCGGTATCCGGTGGAGTGATGTCTTCGCTCATGTTTTTGTTCGATCCCGCAGGTGTTGGATCAGGCATGCCAGCATCGCGTCATCCCCTGGCGCGTCAGCCGCGGCGATGCGCAAACCATGTTGTTGCGCTTGCTCGGCAATGCGCGCATGGTTGACGCAGACCAGCACATCCTTTAGCCATGGCGCGTTCTCCGCCAGTTGTAGGAGATTGCGCAAGGCCTCGCTGCTGGTCACGACGATCGCATGCAGTTGCTTATTCTGCCACAGCTCGGGCAAGTTGCCGGTATCGCGTTGCGGATTGATGCGCCGATAACTTTCCGCACAGCTAACCTCGGCCCCCCGCGCCTGCAGGGATTCGGCCAGAAGCTCGCGGCCACCGACCCCGCGGAATATCATGCAGCGCTGGCCGTGAACGGCCTGCATTTCCGGCAGCGCGAGCAGGCTTTCGCTATCGAATCTGGATACGGGTGTCAGCACGGTGGCGACACCGTACTGACGCAATGCTTCGGCTGTGGCCGGGCCGATGGCGGCGAAGCGCAGGCCGGGCGGTAGGGAAGGATAGCGGTGCAGTACTCGGGGCATGCTGTGCTGCACGGCGTTGGAGCTGATGAAAATGGCCCAGTCGCACGCCGCCAGGCCGGCCAGGATGTGATCGAAGCTGCTGTAATCATCCAGCGGCGCGATCGCCAGCAAAGGAAAGGAGCATGCAGTCCCGCCCGCTTCTTCAATGAGCCGGATCAGAGGTGCCGCTTGTTCGGCCGGGCGGGTGACGACAATGCCGCGCCCTGCCAGGGAGGTCTCAGGCATGACCGTCGAGTGCCGCCAGGATACGGTCCGCACCTTGTGCCACCAGGTGCCCGGCGAGCTCCTTGCCGAGACTGTCCGCTTGTTGCGGCGTTCCGGCGACTTGCGCGCGCACCATTTCGCTGCCATCGATGCTGGCCACGAAGCCGGTCATATTGAGCATGCCTTGTGCGATATGGGCATAGGCGCCTAGCGGAACTGTGCAGCTGCCCGCCAGTGCGCGACTCATTGCACGCTCGGCAGTGACGCAGGCAGCGGTTTCTTCGTGATTGAGCGGTTGCAGCCAGGCGCGCACATCGTCGCGGTCGGCGCGGATTTCGATCCCCAGCGCGCCTTGGCCTACGGCGGGAATGCTGTCTTCCGGCGCGATCAGCTGAGCGATGCGGTCTTCCAGCCCCAAGCGCTTGAGGCCGGCCGCGGCGAGGATGATGGCCGCGTATTGGCCTTCGTCCAGCTTGCGCAGCCGGGTCTGCAGATTACCGCGCAGCGATTCGATTTTGAGATGCGGAAAGCGCGCCTGCAGCTGGCTTTGACGGCGCAGGCTGGAGGTGCCAACCACGCTGCCGTCTGGCAGCTCGTCCAGCCGGCTATAACGACCCGAGACGAAGGCGTCGCGGGGATCTTCGCGTTCACCGGTGGCAGCCAGTGCGAAACCGTCCGGCAGATTCATCGGGACGTCCTTCATCGAATGCACGGCGAGATCGGCGCGGCCGTCGGCCAGTGCCTGCTCCAGTTCCTTGACAAACAAACCCTTGCCACCGATGCGCGCGAGCGGTGAGTCCAGAATCTGGTCGCCGGTGGTGGTCATGCCGAGAATTTCGATCTGGGCCTGCGGGTAGAGCTGCTGCAGTCGTGCCTGGATGTGGCGCGCCTGCCACAGGGCGAGCGCGCTTTCGCGTGAGGCAATGACCAGTTTGCTGGGAGTGTTCATGTCGGGGGGCGAATCGCCGGTTGTCGAGCGGAGACCGGATTTTAACAGGGTTACCCCCCGATTTCATGCACCACGTGCTGTTGCCGCCTGCTGACAGGCAGCGCTTCCGGCAAGCCATTCAGCAACGCGACCCATTGATTTTCCCCATCCGCGGTGTGGCGTTTTTCGAAGCCGCGGATGGCGGACTGGGCGACCAGGCAGTTGCGGTGCAGGCGCACGAACAGCTCGGGAAACTCTTTTTCGATATTGACCAGCGAATCCTCGATCAAATATTCGCGTTCCAGGGTGCGCACGGTCAGGTATTTGAGTTCGGCGCGCAGGTAAATCACATCCAAAACCGGGATCAGCAGGATACGGCCGCGTTCGGTGGCGCTGAAATGTGTACGTTGCGGGCGTAGTTGGCGAATACCGCCCATCTGGGCAGGCAGCAGCGCGCGCGCCTTTTTCAGTGCAAGCATCAGTCGCTCGCGTCGGATCGGTTTGAGCAGATAGTCCACCGCATTCATGTCGAAGGCTTGCATCGCATGGGCGTCATACGCCGTGGTGAATATGACGGCGGGCGGATGGTACAGCTTGAGGGAGTGTTCTGCTGCCTCGATACCGTCCATCACCGGCATGCGGATATCAAGCAGCATCACGTTGGGCAGGTCTTCCGCGGCCATGGACAGGGCTTCCTTGCCGTTGCAGGCTTCGCCGATGATTTCCGTGTCCGGGATTTCCGCCAGCAGCTCGCGCAGGCGATTGCGTGCCGGGGCTTCGTCGTCGGCAATGAGTATTTTCAGTGTCTGTTCGCCGCTCATGGTTCCGTACGATAGGGGATGACGATATGCACGTGGTATTCGTGGTTCCGGAGGTCGATCGTCAATTTGGCATCTGCGTCAAAGTGTAACGCAAGCCGTTCGCGGATGTTCGACAGCGCCATCCGGTTGCCGCTCTGGTGTTGTCCGTCTTTTTCATAGGGGTTGCTCAGTGCGAAGTGTACTTCGTTGCCTTTGCGGTAGATGTTGATGACGATATCGCCGCCATGCTGGCTCGGTTCGATGCCGTGGTATACCGCATTCTCCAGCAGCGGCTGCAGTAGCAGCGGCGGCACCAGCGCATCCAGGGGCATATGGTCGAGATGCCAGACCAGATTCAGCCGGTCGCCCAGGCGCAGTTTCTCCAGTGCCAGATATTGCCTGCACAAGGCGAGCTCACCTTCCAGAGTCACCAGTTGACGGTTGTCCGCCATTAGCACGCGGAACAACTCCGCCAGGTCTTCAAGCGCGGTCTCGGCGCGCTTGGGGTCGCTGCGGATCAGTGACAGCACGGCATTGATGCTGTTGAACAGGAAATGCGGGCGGATGCGTGCCTGCAATGCCTGCAGGCGCGCTTCGGTGATGGCCGGCGACAGCGCGCGGCCGCGCATGTTGAAATACGCCAGCAGCGTACCGGTAATCACCAGGCCAAAAAACCAGAGCCTGGGCAGCGCAGGGATGGAATCCGATCCGAACATCCAGACGGCGATATGGTGCAGCAGCGCGACCAGCGCGAGCACCAGCAGCAGGATGACCAGCACACCCTGCCGGTAAGGCAGGCGCGACAGCCAGCGGTGACTGGCATACAGGGCCAGCATGCAGGTGAGCAGGATGGGTTGCAGGCCGGCAGAAATCTCCAGCAATTCATGCCAGGTTTGTTCCAGCGATTGCGAACGCAGCACCGCAGCGACCAGCGCCATGAAATTGGCCAGGATGAGCATGCGCAATTGCACACCCAGATTGCGCAGGTCGGGGAGTTTGATGGGAATGGGCGTCTGGTTTTGCTTTATACTTGCCATTGTTCCGCATTATTCGTTAAGTGCAATTCACTATGCAAGATAAATCAAAGGGTTGGTCCGGGCGCTTCAATGAGCCGGTGGCGGAGTTGGTCAAGCGCTACACGGCTTCCGTCGAGTTCGACCAGCGCCTGGCCGAGTTCGATATCCAGGGTTCGCTCGCGCATGCGCGCATGCTGGCTCGTCAAGGCATCATTTCCCGGGAAGATGTCGCCGCGATCGAGCGCGGCCTGACCGAAATCCTGGAAGAGATTCGCAGCGGCAACTTCGAATGGTCGCTCGATCTCGAAGACGTGCATCTCAATATCGAAAAGCGCCTGACCGACAAAGTAGGCGATGCCGGCAAACGGCTGCATACCGGCCGCTCGCGCAACGATCAGGTGGCCACCGATGTGCGCCTCTGGCTGCGCACCACGGTCGATGACGTGTTGGCGCGCATCCGCAAGCTGCAGGACGCAATCGTCGATCTGGCCGCCAGTCATGCGGACACCGTCATGCCCGGATTCACGCATCTGCAGGTAGCGCAGCCGGTGACTTTCGGCCACCACCTGCTGGCTTATTACGAAATGCTGAAACGCGACGCGGAACGTTTCGCCGACGCGCGCAAGCGTATCAACCGTTTGCCACTGGGAGCCGCGGCGTTGGCCGGCACCAGCTATCCCATCGACCGGGAGGCGGTGGCGCGCGAGCTGGGCTTCGACGGCGTGTGCGAAAACTCGCTGGATGCGGTGTCGGATCGCGATTTCGCCATCGAATTCACCGCGGCTGCGGCGCTGACGATGACACATCTGTCGCGTTTCTCGGAGGAATTGATCCTGTGGTCTTCGCCGCGTTTCGGCTTCATCGATATTGCCGACCGCTTCTGCACGGGTTCCTCCATCATGCCGCAGAAAAAAAACCCTGATGTGCCGGAGCTGGTGCGCGGCAAGACCGGGCGCGTCAACGGCCACCTGATGGCACTGCTGACGCTGATGAAAGCGCAGCCGCTGGCCTACAACAAGGATAACCAGGAAGACAAGGAAGGCCTGTTCGACAGTGCCGATACGTTGCTGGTGACGCTGGAGATTTATGCCGATATGCTGCGCGGCATCACCGTCGACAAGGCGGCGATGCGCCAGGCTGCAGCCGAAGGGTTTGCCACTGCCACCGATTTGGCGGATTATCTGGTGAAAAAAGGCTTGCCGTTCCGCGACGCGCACGAAGTCGTGGCGCGTGCGGTGCGCCATGCGGAGGCGCAGGACTGCGATCTGGCCGATCTGCCGCTTGCCGAACTGCAGGCATTTTCGCCCTTGGTGGGCAGTGATGTATTCGATGTGCTTACGCTGGAAGGTTCGCTCGCTAGTCGCAACCATGTCGGCGGAACCGCTCCGGAACAGGTACGACTGGCCGTGGCGCGCGCGCGCGCGGCCTTGTCGGCCGGGTAGGTGCTTTTTGCCATTTGAAGATAAGGATTCCTCAATGCTGAAATCGATCATTGCGGCGTTAGCCGTTTGCCTGTTCGCATGGTGCGGTACAGCCGGCGCCGAATCGGGAATGGAGCCGAATCCCGCCGGCTATACGCAGGAGTGGCATCTGCTGCCGGGTGAGAGCCTGAAATCCCTGGCGGCCTTGTTCTACCCGAAAAGCAAGGCCATGCAGCACCGCTTTATTGCCAAGGCGGTTGCGATGAATCCGGACGTATTCGCCAGCCATCCTGCATCCCAGCCTTTCGAGGATGGCGCGACGATTTCCATTCCGGATATTCATGCGCTTTCCTACCATGCCCCACGCTCGGTCCGGCATAGTGCCGTACGGCATCAAGCGGCGCCCATGGCGTCGGCCGCGAGCGAGAGCATGGCAAATGCCGGCCCGGCGCCTTCGGCCGGCAGCGCCCCGGCCAAGGAGATGGAAGCTCTCGATCAGCGCAATCAGGAACACACCGAAAAACTGGCGGCACTGAACGAGCGGCTCAAATCGCTCGAAGACAAGTCCAAGGAGCTCAATGCCTCGTTGGCCAAAACTGCGGCGGCATTGCCCAAGTCTGCCGAAGCGGCAGGTGGGTCGGCGCCGGCGGCCTCTCCGGCGGAGGAGCCGAAACGCAGCCTCAAGCGTGTGCAGCCGGTCGAAACGCCTGTGGCCGAAGAATCCGGCCTGAATCTCACGCTTGCCTTGCTGGCTGCCGCTGCGGTATTGATCGGGTTGCTGGGTTACCGCTGGCACAAGTCCAGAAGCAAGTGAGGATTGTGGCAGGCCGAGCGTATTTTTGCGCTTGGCCTAGTCCAGGAACAATTGTAGAAGTTCGTTAAGGAAGCGTTGCCCGCGCAAGGTGGGTGCGATGTTTGTTGGGCTGCGTGCGAGCAGCCCTTTTTCTTCCGCCAGTGCCAAAGCCTTTTCCTGGGTTGCCAGGGGCAGACCGGTCCGTTCAAGAAACAACGCGGTCTCGAAACCCTCGGTCAGGCGCAGCGCATTCATCATGAATTCAAATCCCAGGTCGGTCCGGGTGAGTTGCTGCTCGCGTTCGATTTGTTCCCCGATGGGAGTTTTCTGCAGGTACGCGCCCGGGTGCCGGGTGCGCGACTGGCGGAGAATCCGATCCGGGAAGGAGAGTTTGCTGTGCGCGCCGGCGCCAATGCCGAGATAGTCGCCGAACAGCCAGTAATTGAGGTTGTGCCTGCATTGCCGGCCGGGCTTTGCGAATGCCGAGGTTTCGTAGTGCAGGTAACCCCGGGCGGCGAGCAGGGCCTCGATCGCTTCTTGCATGGCGGCGCTGGTGTCGTCGTCGGGAAGAGAGGGCGGCGTGCGGTAGAACGGGGTATTCGGTTCCAGCGTCAGGTGGTAGCAGGACAGATGCGTCGGGCCGAGCGCGATGGCTGTGCTTACGTCCGCCAGCGCTTCCTCCAGCGTTTGTTGCGGTAACGCGTACATGAGATCGAGATTGACGCGCTCGAAAGTTTGCAAGGCAATTTCGGCGGCGCTGCGAGCCTGTGCCGTGTCGTGAATGCGGCCGAGCGCGGCCAGGTGGCGGCCATTGAAGCTCTGGATGCCAAGCGAAAGGCGGTTCACGCCCGCATCGCGGAAGCCGGCGAAGCGGGCCTCGTCCACCGTGCCGGGATTCGCTTCCAGCGTAATTTCCGCCTCGTACACCAGCGGCACGCGCGCCCGCACCGCACTCAAAATCCGGTCGATCGCCTCCGGCGAGAAAATGCTGGGCGTGCCGCCGCCAAAGAAAATGCTGACAATCTTGCGTCCCCATATCAGAGGCAGCGCCTGTTCCAGGTCGAGAATCAGCGCATCGATGTATTCGCGCTCGGGGATGGCGTTGCGCGCCTCATGCGAATTGAAGTCGCAGTACGGGCATTTGCGCACGCACCAAGGGATGTGGATGTAGAGCGAGAGCGGGGGCAGTGCCGTCAGCGTGCCGGGGAGAGTGATTTCGGCCATCTTCAGCCGCGGATGTCGCGCAGCTTCGCCGCCAGCTCGCGCAGCGCCTTGCCGCGATGGCTGACGCGGTTCTTGTCTTCGGTGGAGATCTCGGCGACGGACTGGTTGAGTTCGGTGTCGAGAAACAGCGGGTCGTAACCGAAACCGCCCTCCCCGCGCGGCTTTTGCAGGATGACACCGTGCCACTGCCCTTCGGCAATGATGGGTTGTGGATCGTCTGCATGGCGCAGCAACACCAGCGTGCAGTGGTAATGCGCGCGCCGGTCGTCGACATCGGCCATGGCAGCCAGCAGTTTTTGATTGTTGCGTGCGTCCGAACGCGGTTCACCGGCGAAGATTGCCGAGATCACGCCGGGCGCGCCGGCCAGTGCTTCCACGCAGATGCCGGAATCGTCGGCAAGCGCGGGCAGCCCGGTCAGGCGCGCGGCATGACGGGCCTTGGCCAGTGCGTTTTCGATGAAAGTGGCATGCGGCTCGGCTGCTTCCGGGACGTTGAACTCCGACTGCGAAACGGCTTCGATGCCGAGCGGTTCCAGCAAGGCCCGGATTTCCGCCAGCTTGTGCGCATTGCCGGTGGCGATGACCAGTTTCTGCATGCTAAATCCCGAGTGCCGCTTTTTGATTTTCGACCAGCTGGGCGATGCCGGACTGGGCGAGGTCGAGCATCGCTTCCATCTCGCTGCGCGAGAACGGCGTGCCTTCGGCGGTGCCCTGCAATTCGACGAAGCCGCCGCTGCCGGTCATGACTACGTTCATGTCGGTGTCACAGCCGGAATCCTCGATATAGTCGAGATCGAGCACCGGCGTGCCTTCGAATACGCCGACCGAGATCGCGGCGACGAAGTCGCGTAGTGGTGATGCCGCCAGCAGTTTTTTATCCAGCAGATGGCTGATGGCATCGTGCAGTGCGACATAGCCGCCGGTGATGCTGGCGGTGCGGGTGCCGCCATCGGCCTGGATCACGTCGCAGTCGATCTGGATGGTACGTTCGCCAAGTTTGCCGAGGTCGATGACGGCGCGCAGGCTGCGGCCGATCAGGCGCTGGATTTCCTGGGTGCGCCCGGACTGCTTGCCGTGCGCTGCTTCACGCTGCATGCGGCTGCCGGTGGAGCGGGGCAGCATGCCGTATTCGGCGGTCACCCAGCCCTGCCCCTTGCCCTTGAGGAAGGGCGGGACTTTTTCGTCGATGCTGGCGGTGCAGATGACGTGCGTGTCGCCGAACTTGACCAGAACCGAGCCTTCGGCATGCTTGGTGTAGCGACGGATGATCTCGACCTGGCGTAGCTCGCCGGGGGCGCGATGGCTTGGGCGCATGGGAGGTTTCCTGATAAAAACCCCGATTATAAGCCCGGTTCTCTATTTCCTGACTTTCTCCAGCGCGGCATGAATTTCTGCGATGGCAATTTCGATATCCACTTCGTCATGGTCGATAGGGGACGGGTCCATGATGGCGGTGTTGAGGCTGAGCGGCATCGAGGCCGTCGAGATGGTGAACGGATGTTGCCCATCCATGCCCCAGTTGAAAGCGATGGCGCTCATGTTGTCGCCGCTTTCATCGGCACGTGATTCGGCCAGACTGAACAGCAGCGGCACGGTATCGGTCACCGGGCCGCTGCGCAGGATGTCGGTCATTTCGGTGTCGGTCAGCAACGACCACAGACCATCGCTGCACAGCAGCACCACATCGCCGTTTTCCATGCGGTGCCTGGGCGCGAACTGGACCTCCGGCGGCGCTTCTCCGCCCACGCAGTTGTAGATTTTGCTGCGCTCCGGATGGGTCAACAATTCGGCCTCGCCTATCATGCCCATGCGGAAGAGCTTCTGTACTTTCGAGTGGTCTTCGGTACGGAACAGCAGCTTGCCGGCGCGGAAATGGTACAGACGCGAATCGCCGGCATGGGCGCAATACAGCATGCCGTGCTGAACGACAGCAGCGACCAGCGTAGTGCAAGGGGATTCCGGCATGTCGTTCAACAGCGCGTGCTGGAGTATGGCATCGTGTGTTTGACGGATATGCTGTTCGAGAAATTTGCGCGGGTTGTCGAGCATGGGCAGTGCCAGCCGCTGGAACGAGGCTGTCAGGGTGTCGATCGCAAACTGCGCCGCAACCTCGCCGGCGCAGTGTCCACCCATGCCGTCAGCCAGCACGGCGAGCAAAGCGTTCTTGCTGTAAGCGTAGGCGACGCGGTCCTCGTTGTTCTTGCGCGGCCCTTGGCGGCTGGATTGGTAGATGTTGAATTTCATGAGCCGATACCTGTCAGTTTCTTCCTGATGGAAGAGAGCAGCGAGGCCCGCCGCGGCTTTTTCGGCACATCCTCAAGCAGGGCTTTTTGCAGGGTGAACACGCTTTGCGGCCGCTCCAGCGGATCGAGCTGCATGCACCAATCGATGATTTCCAGCAAGCGCTTTGAATAAATGCCCTCGCCCGCCTTCATTGCCGGAATCAAGGTATCTTGTTTACTCCGGATATCTGCAGCGGCCGGTGCCGCGCGGGTCAGGCAGGCGTACATGGAGGCGCCGACCCCGTAGATATCGCTCCATGGGCCGAGGTTGATGCGATCGAAGTATTGCTCGGGCGCAGCAAACCCAGGGGTGTAACTGGGCGGGAGGTTGGGTTGGGTATCGGTCAGCGTCTGCCGCGCGGAACCGAAGTCGAGCAGGATGGGCGAGCCGTTCAGGCGGATATGAATATTGGCCGGCTTGATGTCGAGGTGCAACAGCTTGTGCGTATGCACTTCACGCAGCCCGTTCAGCAATTCGCCGAACAGCCGGCGCACGAAGAGCTCCTGTGCCGGTTCGGCCTGGCTGCGTATGTATTCCTGCAGCGATTTGCCGCGTTCGTAATCCATCACCATGTACACGGTTTCATTGGCACGGAAGAAATTGGTCACGTGCACGATGTTGTCGTGTTCGATCCTGGCCAGTGCGCGCCCTTCCTCAAAGAAACACTTGAGGCCGTAGCGGAAGCTGGACACATGGTCGGCGGAGCTTGGCCCGACGTTTTCCTTGCCTATGCGCCGTGCCAGTCCCGCGGGCAGGTATTCCTTGATAGCGACGCTGTTGCCGCGCTTGTCACGCGCCAGATAGACGAAGCTGAAGCCGCCCCCGCTCAATACCCGCTCGATCTGGTAATCCAGCAATTGGTAGCCCGAGGGCAGGGCGCGGTTTTGTGATGGCTGCGGCATGGCAGGGTTTATCTAGGAAGTGCGATGGCTATTTTGGCATGAAGTCTCGCGGATTTGATAAGATTGGGCGAAATTTGTCAGGATACCCCCATGATATACAGCATGACCGGCTTTGCCGCGCTGGAGCGCGAAACAGCGGCCGGCACTTTGTTGCTCGAGCTGCGCGCCGTCAATCATCGCTACCTGGAAGTGCAGCTGCGCCTGGATGAGGCTTTGCGTAGCCTGGAGCCCAAAGTGCGTGAGGCCATCGCCGCCAAGCTGGGGCGAGGCAAGGTCGAATGCCGGGTGACGCTGGCTGCGCAGCAGGGTGCCGCGGACAAGGGCGAGATTGATCAGGCTGCGCTGGAACAGCTGATTAAACTGAGTCGGCATGTGCAGAAAGTGTTCCCGGAGGGGCGGCCGCTGAGCGTTGCTGATATTTTGCTCTGGCCGGGAGTGCTGGCCGTCGATCATGTTGCCTCCGAGGTGCTGGAAGCCGAACTGATCGCGTTGCTGGAGAACGGTTTGCAGGATATGGCGGCTGCGCGTGCCAGAGAAGGCGCAAAGCTGAAAGCACTGATTCTTGAGCGGGTGGAGATGATCGAGTCCGAATTGGACCGCGTGCGGCCGCTGCTGCCTGAGCTGCTGCACGGCTATCGTGAGAAGCTTGCAGCAAGGCTGCGCGAGGCGATGCAGGCCGTCGATGAGGATCGCATCCGCCAGGAGCTGGCGTTGTTCGCGCAGAAAATCGACGTGGAGGAAGAATTGGGGCGGCTGGCCACGCATCTCGCGGAAGTGCGGCGCATTCTCGATGCCGGCGGGGCGGTGGGCAAGCGGCTCGATTTCCTGATGCAGGAGCTCAATCGCGAAGCGAATACCCTGGGCTCGAAATCGGTTTCGACCGAGACGTCGCGCGTTTCTATGGAGCTCAAGGTGCTGATCGAGCAGATGCGCGAGCAGATTCAGAATCTGGAATAAGGGTAGTACATGACTAGTGCAGGTAATCTCTTGATCGTCACCGCGCCTTCCGGCGCCGGCAAAACCAGCTTGGTGCGTGCGCTGCTGAAGGCGGACGCGGCGGTGAATCTTTCCGTTTCCTACACCACGCGCGCGAAGCGCCCCGGCGAGGTCGACGGGGTGGACTATCACTTCATCGATGAGGAGCGCTTTCTGCAAATGTTGGCGGACGGTGACTTTCTGGAAAGTGCGGAGGTGCATGGCGCGCGTTACGGAACCTCGCAAACGCTGGTCGAATCCTTCCTGAAGCAGGGTCGGGACCTGGTGCTGGAAATCGACTGGCAGGGCGCGGCGCAGGTGCGCAGCCTCTACCCGCAGGCGATAGGCATTTTCATCCTGCCACCTTCCGTCGAAGAGCTGGCGCGCCGGTTGCATCACCGCGCACAGGATTCGGAGGCGGTCATTGCGCGGCGCCTGGCGGCGGCACGGGAGGAGATCAGCCATGTTGGCGAATTCGACTATGTTATAATCAACGATCTATTCGAGACAGCAATCCAGGACTTGTTGGCCATTGTTCGATCCCAGCGTTTGCGCGGTGAAAAACAGCTATGGCGGCATCAGGAATTGCTGCGTAATTTCAGCTAGCGAGGACCGATATGGCACGTATTACCGTTGACGATTGTTTGGAAAGAATCCCCAACCGATTCCAGTTAACTCTGGCCGCGGCGTACCGCGCCCGTCAGGTGGCGAATGGTTCCGAGCCGCTGGTCAGCCATGCCGGCAAGGACAAGCCTACCGTGGTTGCATTGCGTGAAATCGCCGCGGGCAAGGTCGGCCTTGAAATTCTCAATCGCGGGCAAGCTTAAAGGAAGCCTGATGCAATGGGCGGGAAATCCCACGCGGTAAAACCGCCCGAACTTCCGGTACTACTGCCGGCCGACGGCGAAGACTCGCTGCTCAGCCAGCGGCTCAAGGTTTACCTCAAGCCTGAAGACATCGCCCAGATCATGACGGCGTACCGCTTCAGCGCGGCCGCCCATGAGGGACAGTTCCGCAAAAGCGGCGAACCCTACATTTCCCATCCTGTTACCGTCGCCTGTATCCTGGCCGAGTTGCATCTCGACCCGCCCAGCCTGATGGCGGCGTTGTTGCACGACGTGATGGAGGACACCGCTGTCACCAAGCAGCAGTTGAGCGAGCAATTCGGGCAGCCAGTGGCGGAGCTGGTGGACGGGGTGTCCAAGCTGGACAAGATCGAGTTCCAGACCGCGACGCACGCGCAGGCGGAAAATTTCCGCAAGATGCTGCTGGCGATGTCGCAGGACGTGCGTGTAATCCTGGTCAAGCTGGCCGATCGCCTGCACAACATGCGCACACTGGACAGCATGGTGCCGGAAAAGCGCCGCCGCATCGCACGCGAGACGCTGGAAATCTACGCCCCTATCGCCAACCGGCTTGGCCTTAATGCGATTTATCAGGAACTGGAGGACTTGAGCTTCAAGCACCTCTATCCGATGCGTTTCGCGGTGCTTTCCAAGTCGATCCGGGCGGTACGCGGCAACCGCAAGGAGGTGGTCGGCAAGATTCTGGACGCGATCAAGCAGCGTCTGGCCGATATGCACGTCGAGGCTGAGGTCAGCGGCCGCGAAAAACATATCTACAGCATCTACAAGAAGATGGTTGAAAAGACCGGGACCTTCTCGGAGATATTCGATATCTACGGATTTCGGGTTCTGGTCAAGGACTCGCCTACTTGCTATCTTGCACTGGGCGCTTTGCACGGCCTCTACAAGCCGATTCCCGGCAAGTTCAAGGATTACATCGCGATTCCCAAGGCCAATGGTTACCAGTCGCTGCACACGACGCTGTTCGGGCCGTTCGGAACGCCGATCGAGGTACAGATCCGCAGCCGTGACATGCACAATATTGCGGAAGCAGGGGTGGCTGCGCATTGGTTGTACAAGAGCAGCGGCGCCGACCTTTCGGCGCTACAGAAGCAGACTCACCAGTGGCTGCAGCGCCTGCTGGAAATCCAGAGCGAAAGCACTGATTCGGTCGAGTTCCTGGAACATTTCAAGTTCGATCTGTTTCCGGACGAAGTCTACGTGTTCACGCCCAAGGGTCAGATCATGGCTTTGCCAAATGGTGCAACGGCGGTTGACTTTGCCTATGCCGTGCATACCGATGTCGGTAACCGCTGCGTCGCGGTGAAAATCAATCACGAATTGGCGCCGTTGCGCACCGAGCTGCACAATGGCGACCATGTCGAAATCATCACCGCCGCTCACGCCAAGCCCAATCCGGCCTGGCTGAATTACGTTGGTACGGGCAAGGCGCGTGCGCATATCCGCCATTTCCTCAAGACCATGCGCTCGGAAGAGTCCGCCTTGCTCGGCGAGCGCATGTTGAACCAGGCGCTGCGCGCGTTGCATGCGGATCCGGCCGAAATCAGCGATGAGCGCTGGAAAAAACTGGTACGCGATTATGGCCTGCAGGACAAGCAGGATATCCTGACCGATATCGGTCTCGGCAAGCGCCTCAACGTCATGGTGGCGCGCCAGCTCCTGGCGATGGCCGAATCCGCGGGGGACAAGGGCAGCGCGCAGCTGGGCAGCATCACCATCCGTGGTTCGGAAGGCATGGCGGTGCAGTTTGCGCAGTGCTGCCGGCCGATTCCGGGCGATCCCATCCTGGGCTTTATCAACAAGGGCAAAGGGCTGGTGGTGCACACGCACGATTGCCCGGCAATCCGCAAATTCCGCATGGACCCGGACAAATGGCTGGATGTTGAGTGGGATCCGGAAACCAAGCGCCTGTTCAAGGTCAACCTGCGCTTGGCAGTTGCCAACCAGCCGGGAGTGCTGGCGAAAATCGCCGCCGGTATCGCCGGTGCCGGCTCCAACATCGACAACGTCAGCATGGAAGAGTCCGACGACAGCGCCTACACCAACATGAATTTCACCGTGCAGGTGGAAGACCGCGAGCACCTGGCGCGCCTGATGCGCAGCCTGCGCAAGATACCGGAGGTGGTGCGCATCAATCGGGTCAAGGGCGCGGTCGCGACCGATCATAAACACCAGTAACAAGGAAAAAGCATGACCAAGCAAATTATCAGTACCGAGGGCGCTCCTAAAGCCATCGGCACTTATTCTCAAGCCGTGAAGGCAGGCGCTACCGTGTATCTTTCCGGACAGATCGGCCTGGATCCGGCCACCATGGAAATGGTTGAGGGCATCGAGGCGCAAGTGCGTCGCGTGTTCGACAATCTGACTGCGGTCAGTCAAGCGGCCGGTGGATCGCTGGCGGATATCGTCAAACTCAATATTTTCCTGACCGATCTTGGCCATTTTGCGCTGGTCAACAGCATCATGGCCGAGTACTTCAAGGAACCCTATCCGGCGCGCGCCGCCGTCGGCGTCGCCTCCCTGCCGCGTGGTGCGCTGGTGGAGGCGGATGCGGTGATGGTGCTGGAAAGCTGATCTTCTTCTGAATTACGGTTGATGCCTTGTCCGATCTCGCCACGATCAAGGGCGTCAGCAAGCCGCTGCTGGCCAAGCTGCACAAACTCGGCATCCATGACCTGCAAGGCCTGCTGCTGCATCTGCCGCTGCGCTATGTGGACGAGACCCGCATCACGCCGATACGCGATCTGCGTCCGGGCGAGCAGGCGCTGGTCGAAGGCGAGATCATCCACGCCGAAACCCAGTACCGCCCCCGCAAGGCCCTGATCTGCCAGCTTCAGGATGCGGCTGGCGGCCTAGTGCACCTGCGCTTCCTGCATTTTTACCCCAGTCAGGTGGCGGCGCTCAAACCCGGTGTACGGGTGCGCGCGCTCGGTGAGGTGCGGCCGGGTTTCTTCGGCATGGAGATGGTGCATCCCCAGTGCCGTCCAGTGCGTGACGACCAGCCCTTATCCGAAGCGTTGACTCCGGTTTATCCGACGACTGCCGGGTTATCCCAGGCCAGTCTCAGCAAGATGGTCGCCTGGGCTCTGGGGCACGGCGACCTAGGCGAGACACTGCCGTCTTCGGTCTATCAGCCGCTGGCGCTCCCCGGATTCGCGGATAGCCTGCGTTTTTTGCACCATCCTCCTCCTGAAATGAAACTTGAAATGCTGCAAAGTCGGGCTCATGCGGCGTGGCGCCGGCTTGCCTTCGACGAATTGCTGGCACAACAGCTTTCGATGCGTCGGCATCATGCCGCGCGCCGCGCGCAGGGCGCGCCGCGATTGCAACCGCGGCAGCGCTTGACCGCGGCCTTGCTGGAGGCCTTGCCGTTCCAGCTGACTGCAGCCCAGCAGACGGTATGGGCCGAGATTGCGCACGATCTCGCACAGGCGCATCCCATGCAGCGTTTGCTGCAAGGCGATGTCGGCAGCGGCAAGACCATCGTGTCGGCGCTGGCGGCGCTGCAGGCGGTGGAAAACGGCTGGCAGGCAGCGATCATGGCGCCGACGGAAATTCTGGCGGAACAGCACTACCGCAAACTTTACGACTGGCTGTCGCCGCTCGAGGTCGCCGTGGTCTGGCTGAGCGGTTCGCAGCCTAAGGCTGAACGTGACATGGCGTTGCAGGCGGTTGCCTCGGGCGAAGCGCAATTGGCTGTCGGTACCCATGCCTTGTTCCAGGAGCAGGTGCAGTTCGCCAGGCTGGGGCTGGCAATAGTCGACGAGCAGCATCGGTTTGGCGTACACCAGCGTCTTGCGCTACGCCAGAAGGGCGTGCAACCGCACCAGCTGATGATGAGCGCAACCCCCATACCGCGTACCTTGGCGATGAGCTATTACGCTGATCTGGATGTGTCGGTGATCGACAGTTTGCCGCCGGGACGTACGCCGGTCGCGACCCGGCTGGTGACCGAGGCGCGGCGGGAGGAGGTGCTCGCTCGCGTGCGCGAGGCCTGCCAGCAAAGGCGACAGGCCTATTGGGTGTGTCCCTTGATCGAGGAGTCCGAAGCGCTGCAGCTGAAAACCGCGCTGGAAACCTATGAACAACTGCAGGCTGCCTTGCCTGAAATCCAGATCGGCCTGGTGCACGGGCGCATGAAACCGGCGGAAAAGCAGGCCGTGATGCAGGCGTTCTCGGAAAATGCTGTGCAATTGCTGGTGGCTACCACCGTCATCGAAGTGGGCGTTGACGTGCCGAATGCGAGCCTGATGGTCATCGAGCATGCCGAACGCATGGGGCTTTCGCAGTTGCACCAGTTGCGCGGACGGGTCGGGCGCGGCGCGGCGCGGAGTGCCTGCATCCTTTTGTATCAGCCGCCGCTGTCGCAGATGGCGCGCGCACGGCTGAAGATCATCTATGAGAACAGCGACGGATTCGAGGTGGCCCGCGCCGATCTGGCATTACGCGGGCCGGGTGAGTTTCTCGGCGTACGGCAAAGCGGCGTGCCGCTGCTGCGCATTGCCGACCTCGAGCGCGATGCGGACCTGCTGGAGGCGGCACAGGGCGCTGCAGATAATATCTTGCGTCATCACCCTGAAGCGGCCGACGCGCATCTCAGGCGGTGGCTAAGTCGGGCCGAGGAGTACGTCAAGGTCTGAAACCGGACTGTGGCATAATCGGCGCCGTGAAAACCCGCAACAAGCATTTTCCCTTACATACGCCCTGGCTGCCCAAGCCGTGCGGCAGCGGCCGCTACCGCCGCTGGCTGGCGGATGCAGGTTCCCTGACGCAGCGATTACGGGATTGCTGCGCTGCGTTCGCGGTGCAGCGGGTACAGCAAAAATGGGACTATCCGCAAGCGGATGAGGCGCAGCTATTGGGGATGCGGCGGCATGAACGAGCATGGCTGCGCGAGGTTTTCCTGACGTGCGCCGATACGCCCGTGGTCTTCGCGCACAGTGTCCTGCCCCGCCGTAGTCTATGCGGTGCGTGGCGCGGGCTGGGCCGGCTGGGTGCGCGCCCGCTGGGTGAGGCCTTGTTCGACAATCCCGTTGTGGTGCGCACGCCACTCGCGTTCCGCAAGCTGGCGCCGGAGCACGCACTTTATCGGCGTGCGCTGCAACATTCAGACGCGCGCCCCGCCTATCTGTGGGCGCGTCGTTCCGTATTCATGCTGGATCAGGCGGCCATCATGGTGACCGAGGTGTTTTTGCCGGGGGTGTTGGAGCTGTGAAAGGCTGGATGATGCGATTGGAGGCCTACGCGCGGCTGATGCGGCTGGACAAGCCGATTGGCATCCTGCTGCTGTTGTGGCCTACGCTATGGGCGCTGTGGATCGCTTCTCGCGGACATCCGGACGGGTTGGTTCTGTGGATTTTTGTGCTGGGCACCGTACTTATGCGCTCGGCAGGGTGTGTGATGAACGATTACGCCGACCGCGCGTTCGATCCGCATGTCGAGCGTACACGGCTGCGCCCTTTGGCAACGGGCGAGGTGGCGGGGCGTGAAGCCCTGCTGCTGGCGGGAGTGCTGAGCTTGCTCGCCTTTGGTCTGGTGCTGCTGCTGAATAGCTTGACCGTACTGCTGTCCATAGTCGCCTTGTTTCTCGCTATCAGCTATCCGTATACCAAGCGGTTTCTCGCGTTACCGCAGGCCTATCTCGGCATTGCATTCGGATTCGGAATCCCGATGGCGTTCGCTGCCCAAACCGGACAGATCCCGCTAGCGGCATGGCTGCTGCTCGCGGCCAATATCTTCTGGGCGCTGGCCTACGATACCGAGTATGCCATGGTGGATCGTGAAGATGACGTCAACATCGGCATTCGTTCTTCCGCCTTGTTTTTCGGGCGTCACGATGTGCTGGCGGTGATGAGCTGCTATGCGGCGATGCTGGCGTTGCTGCTCTGGGTGGGGTGGTCGCTGCAGTTGCGCTGGCCGTACTTTGCGGGGCTGGCGATTGCCGCAGGCATTGCTCTGTATCATTACCGCCTGATACGCCGCCGTGAAAAAACCTCCTGTTTCAGGGCTTTCCTGCACAACAATTGGCTGGGCGCGGCCGTGTTTGCCGGGGTGCTGGCAAGCTATTGGTCAGGCGGAGCGCCGTAGGCGATACCAAACGATGCCCAACCACTCGTGCAAGGCGAGCCGGGATTGCATCAAGCCCTGAGCCGAGGGTAGGAAGTCGAGGGCGGACCAGGGCTGGCGGGTAATGAATGCGGTGGGCGCTGGAATAACGTGGAATCCAGCCTGTTCGAACACAGACTGCGCGCGGCGCATGTGCCAGGCATGGGTGACGAGCAGGATGCGGTCTATGCCGTAGGGCTGGAGGATGGCGCGGCTATGCCTGGCGTTTTCCAGCGTATTGCGCGAAGTGATTTCGACCCAGCGCGTTTCGACTCCGAAATCCTTGCGCAGCGCGTCCCACATCGCGAGGCTCTCTGCCGTGCCGCCCTCCGGGCTGCCGCCGCTGGCGAGCACAGGCAATCCGGTCATGCGGTGCAAGCGTGCCGCGTAGCGCAGGCGCTCCAGTGCATAGGCGCCGACCGTGTCGCCTTCATATTCCGGCGCATCGTGGTAGACGCCTGCGCCGAGCACCACGATGGCTTGCGCATTCGCAAAATTCGGCGCGCGGTAACTGTTCTGCAGCGAACCCAGCAGATGTTGCCCTGCAATAGGCGTGCTTACCAGATACAATAATCCGACCGAGAGCCAGATCAGCCGTTTGCCAGTTACGGCTTCGCGAGTCGCGAGCAATCCTGTGCCGATGCAGAGCAATACCAGCAGGTCGAGCGGCGGCATGAGGAAAACAGCGATAATGTTGGGCATGCGGCGGTAAATTCAGATTTTGTTTGACATCGTGCTCGCGGTTGACATAGAATCCACCCCTTTCATTTTTCAGCGAAATACGGTTGCTCCGATGAAAACCTTTTCTGCTAAAGCGCACGAAGTAAAGCGCGATTGGTTCGTGGTCGATGCCACGGACGTAGTGTTGGGCCGTTTGGCGAGCGCAATTGCGCATCGTCTGCGTGGCAAGCACAAGACCATTTTTACGCCGCACGTCGATACGGGCGATTATATCGTCGTCATTAATGCCGACAAGATCAAGGTAACCGGTGCCAAGGCCGACGACAAGCAATATCATCGTCACAGCGGTTTTCCGGGCGGTATTTCGACCACTACTTTCGGTAAGATGCAGCAACGCTTCCCGGGCCGTGCTCTGGAAATCGCAGTCAAGGGCATGCTGCCCAAGGGCCCGCTGGGCTATGCGATGTTCCGCAAGCTCAAGGTATACGCCGGCCCCCAGCATGACCATGCTGCTCAGCAACCGCAACCTCTGGAAATTTAAGGATCGAGCATGATCGGTAAATACAATTATGGAACCGGCCGTCGCAAGAGCTCTGTAGCTCGCGTTTTCCTGAAGGCGGGCAAGGGCAATATCGTCGTCAACGACAAGCCTGTTGACGAATATTTTTCCCGCGTGACTTCTCGCATGATCCTGCGTCAGCCGCTGGAACTGACCAACAACACGGGTAGTTTCGACATCCTGGTCAACGTGGTTGGCGGTGGCGAATCCGGCCAAGCCGGCGCTGTGCGCCACGGCATCACCCGCGCCCTGATCGATTACGATGCTGCGTTGAAGAGCGAACTTTCCAAGGCAGGGTTCGTGACCCGCGATGCGCGTGAAGTCGAACGTAAGAAGGTCGGCCTGCGCAAGGCTCGCCGCGCTAAGCAGTTCTCCAAGCGTTAAGCTTTTTGAATCTGCGAAAAAAGCCGCCTTGTGCGGCTTTTTTCGTTTTTAGCGCGCTGACGTTGATTGTTTTTTTGTGAGCGGCTGTTAATATGAGCCGCTTCCGGTTTTATTTGGGATAAGGCAAGACCATGCAGCAAACCAAGATCAAGGTGGGCATTGTCGGCGGCACGGGTTATACCGGCGTGGAATTGTTGCGTCTTCTTGCCCTGCACCCGGCGGTACAAATCGCATGCATCACCTCGCGTGGCGAAGCCGGGCAGCGGGTGAGCGACATGTTTCCCAGCTTGCGCGGTTATATCGACCTGCCGTTTACCGATCCTGCGCAAGCTGATCTGGCAGGTTGCGATATTGTTTTCTTCGCGACACCGAACGGCATTGCGATGCGGCAAACGCGCGCCTTGCTGGAAGCGGGCGTGCGCGTGATCGATCTCGCTGCGGATTTCCGGATCAAGGACATCGCTACCTGGGAGCAATGGTACGGCATGAGCCATGCCTGCCCTGATCTGGTCGCGGAGGCGGTTTATGGGTTGCCGGAGCTGAACCGGGAGGTGATCCGTTCCGCCCGCCTGGTGGCGAATCCCGGCTGTTATCCCACGGCCGTGCAGCTCGGCTTTCTACCTTTGTTGAAAGCGGGGCTGGTGGATGAAGCTCATCTGATTGCCGATGCAAAATCCGGCGTCAGCGGCGCCGGCCGCAAGGCGGAAACGCATACTCTATTTTCAGAGGCTGGGGACAACTTCAAGGCTTACGGAGTGGCTGGCCATCGCCATCTGCCAGAGATACGTCAAGGTCTGGAACGCATGTGCGAGGGGGTGGTTGGTTTAACCTTCGTGCCGCATCTGACGCCACTCATCCGTGGTATTCATGCAACACTCTACGCGCGCCTGAAGCGGGATGCGGATTTGCAGGGCCTTTACGAAGAACACTATCGCACCGAGCAGTTCGTCGATGCATTGCCGGCAGGGACGCATCCGGAGACACGCTCGGTACGCGGTTCGAATCTATGCCGTATTTCCGTGCATCGTCCGCAAGGGGGCGATACGGTGGTGGTACTTTCCGTAATAGACAATCTGGTCAAGGGTGCGGCCGGGCAGGCTGTGCAGAATATGAATATCATGTTCGGATACGACGAGGCTGCCGGTCTCGAGCTGGTTCCCTTGCTGCCGTGAGGAGTACCTTGCGTCGCTTGCGAGGCCGGCATGCGACCGTCCCACCGCGCGTGTCCGTGCATACGCGTCATCCTTGGCACTGGCGAGCCCTGGCCACAAGTCTGCTGTTGGTGACGGGCTATGCGCTGGCGTTATGGCATTTGTCATACATGGGGCTGTTGCAGCCAGGCTTTGGCTGGAGTGCGCTGACAAAGCAACGGGATCTCACGGCAAGACTGGTCGTCGTGGAGCGGCAGCTGCAAGTGGAGCGGGCGACGCGCGGTACCTCGCTCAAGGAGATGGAGGTGCTGCAGGGCGAAATCATGAAGCTAAAGCAGGATCTGGCGTTCTATAAGGGCATCCTGGCCGAGAGCAGCAGCGGAGGAACGCCGAAATTCGAGAAGCTGAAGTTACTGCCGGGTGCGAAGTCGGGCGAATACACTTACCAGGTCGGCCTGTCCCAAGCCGGCCGTCAGGACAAACCGATACGTGGAAGTCTGCAACTGGTGTTGCATGGTACCGAAGTCGGTGCGGCAGTTTCCCGGCAGGTTGGCATCGATGGGCAGCAAAAAAGCATTGCAGTTAATTTCAAAAAATACCGCCAGGTGGAAGGTACATTCAGCGTTCCCCCCACAATGCGGGCGGATAGTCTGGAAATCGCGTTCACGGCATTGGGCGAATTGCAGCCGACGCTCACCCAGTCCATAAATTTTTCGAATTAAGTGAGGTTGGTGAAAGTCATGTTTCTAAAGAGCCGTCAAAAACCGAGCACGCGCATTGAAACCCTGGTAGGTACCGAAACTGCGATTGATGGAAATATCCAGTTCAGTGGAGGTTTGCGTGTGGATGGCAGCGTACGCGGTAACGTCAGCGAGACCGGCGACAAGTCCTCAACCCTGGTGCTGAGCGAGCATGGGCGCATCGAAGGTGCGATCAAGGTCTCGCACGCCGTTATCAATGGAACCGTGACTGGGCCGGTCACGGCGCGCGAATATGTGGAACTCCAGGCGAAATCCAAAGTCACTGGTGATGTCTACTACAAAACGTTGGAAATCCACATGGGAGCCATCGTCGAGGGCAAATTGATTTATCTGAATGATTCTTCCAGTACGCCTGCAGGCGTACCGGCTAAGGAAGATTGACCACTTATCCTGCTATGGCGGATAATTGCCCAATTAAGGAGCTCTTTTAGGAGTCGCAAATGAATGCAATCAATGAAATTCCAAGTCCGCTGGTTTTTACGGACAATGCAGCTAGAAAGGTTAAGGAGCTGATTGATGAAGAAGGGACGCCTGATCTCAAGCTGCGTGTCTTCGTGACCGGTGGTGGATGTTCCGGTTTCCAGTACGGTTTTACCTTTGAGGACACGGTCAATGAGGACGATACCGCGATTGATCGTGACGGCGTTACCTTGCTGATCGATCCGATGAGCCTGCAATATCTGGTGGGTGCTGAAATCGATTACCAGGACAGCCTGCAAGGTTCACAGTTTGTTATCCGCAATCCTAATGCAACGACTACTTGTGGTTGCGGCTCTTCTTTCTCGGCCTGATTCTGGCGGATCGAGCCCAACAAAAAAGAGGCCGCTGGCCTCTTTTTTGTTTTGTGTCAGACCCCTAGCGTTGTTCGATCGGGACGAAATCGCGCCGGGCTGAACCGGTGTATAGCTGGCGAGGACGCGCAATGCGATGTTCCGGACTGGAAATCATTTCATTCCATTGGGCGACCCAGCCGGCGGTCCGCGCGAGGGCGAATATCGCGGTAAAAATGGAATTGGGGATACCCATGGCGCGCATCACGATGCCAGAGTAGAAATCCACATTCGGGTACAGGCGTTTGTTGACGAAATACTCATCTTCCAGCGCGATCTGCTCCAGCTTCAGCGCAAGCTTGAACATCGGATCATCGTGCAATCCGAGCTCATCCAGCACTTCATAACAGGTCTGGCGCATGATGGCTGCGCGCGGATCCATGTTCTTGTAGACACGGTGACCGAAGCCCATCAGCCGGAAGGAATCGGTCTTGTCCTTGGCGCGTTTGATGTATTCGCCGATACGGGAAACATCATTGATTTCCTCGAGCATCTGCAACGTCGCTTCATTGGCTCCGCCATGCAGCGGCCCCCACAGCGAGGCGATACCGGCTGCAATGCAGGCGAATGGATTGGCGCCGCTCGAACCGACGACCCGTACGGTGGAGGTGGATGCGTTCTGCTCATGGTCGGCGTGCAGGATTAGGATGCGGTCAAGCGCTCGAGCCAAGACGTGATTGGGCTCATAAATATCGCAGGGCGTCGAGAACATCATGTGCATGATGTTTTCCGAATAATTCAGGCGATTCTGGGGATAAATGAACGGCTGTCCCGCGTTGTACTTATAGCTCCACGCGACGACGGTCGGCATTTTTGCCAGCAGACGGAATGCGGCAATTTCGCGCAGGCGAGGGTCTGAAACGTCGGCATTCTCGGGGTAGAACGCTGCCATGGCACCCACGGCGGACACCATGACGGCCATCGGGTGGGCGTCGCGCCGGAAACCTCGAAATACGTTGTTCATCTGATCGGGTAGCATCGTATGACGGTGCACGGTGTCGGTAAACTTCTTTTTCTGCTCGGCATTTGGCAATTCGCCGTTAATCAGAAGGTAGGCGACCTCGGGGAAATCGCAGTGGTTGGCCAATTGTTCAATCGGGTAGCCGCGGTAGTAGAGCAGGCCGTTTTCCCCATCGATGTAGGTGATGTCGGAGCTGCAGCTTGCAGTCGACATGAAACCGGGGTCGTATGTGAACTTGCCATGTTTGGCCAAGCTGCTGATATCAATGACATCGGCGCCGAGATTGCCCTTTAGCACAGGCAATTCGATAGGATCCTCTCCATTGTCGAAGGTAAGAGTGGCTTTGGTGGGTTTCATGAAGGCTTGTTGATTCGATTGATTGAGGGGTAATACTAATCGGCCCGGTATGTCCGAGGCAAGCGTTTCACGCCTGCGGCACTTCCTTTCAGGTCGGGTAGATGGCGCCGAGAATGCGATAGCCGGAGGCACCGGTCACTGCCGGCAAATTGCCTGGCAGTCGCAGCAAGGCTTGGCGGGCTAGCCAAGCGAAAGCGGCGGCTTCAACCAGCATGGCGGGCATGCCAAGGTCATCGGTGCGGCCCAGGTAGCGATGCCGGAGCAGGTGCCGCAATCGGGAGAAAAGCGCGCTATTGTAGGCGCCGCCGCCGCACAGGTATACCTCTGTCGCATCCGGACAATATCGCCCGATAGCGTCGGCGATGACACCTGCTGAAAGCTCCAATAATGTGGCTTGTATGTCAGCTGCCTGATACGAAGGCAGGATATGCCGTTCCAGCCATGGCAGGTTGAAATCATCACGGCCGGTGCTGCGCGGCGGCTTCATGGCAAAAAAAGGATGGGCGTGCAGTGTTGCCAGCAGGTGCGGGATCACGGTTCCGCTGGCTGCCCAGGCTCCATCTTTGTCAAACGGTTGGTTTAGGTGCTGCTGCGTCCAGCCATCCATCAGCAGATTTCCCGGGCCGCAGTCGAACCCGCTAACCACGCCATCGGCCGGCAGGTCGGAAAGATTGCTGATGCCGCCGATGTTGACGATGACGCGATGTTTTTCGGCATCACCAAAAACGGCTTGATGGAATGCGGGGACGAGGGGCGCTCCCTGGCCGCCAGCGGCAATATCGCGGCTACGGAAATCGGCAACGACACAAATACCTGACAGCTCCGCAAGCAAAGCCGGATTACCGATTTGTACGGTGAAGCCGAGATCCGGGCGATGGCGTACGGTTTGTCCGTGTGAGCCTATGGCACAGATGGCGGAGGCGGGAAGGCCGGACGTTTTTAAGAGCTTGTATACGCACTCTGCATAGAGTCGTGCGAGCGCGTTGCCAGCCAGCTGGCCGCGTTCAATTTCGCTTTCGCCCGCAGTGTTCAGCGCGAGGAGCTGCTCGCGCAAGTCGTCCGGGAAAGACAAGGATGCATGGGCCAGAAGATGTGGGCCAGCGTCAGCGAATTCGGCCAAGACGGCATCCACACCATCCAGGCTGGTACCCGACATGATACCGATGAAGAATGCGCGACTCGCCTCATGCGCTGCATCGTGTCTTAACAAAACTTGTGCATCCAGATACCGGGCGTGGTGTAAGAGTTTTCGCGCACATCGCTTTCGATTTCGCCGAATTCATCTGCACTGATGCCAAGATAATCGAGCGCGCCTGAGCGCATGAACATCCAGTCGTTGCCGTCCTGCAGTTGCCGATTCACGTGACTCAGGTGCGAGGCGATCTTGAGAATGGCTATATAGGTCAGGACATTCTCGGCAAGGCGAGGTGTTGTTGAAAAAACCAGATGATCGTGATGTCGCTGGATACTTTCGCAGATATGCTCGGGCAAATTCCATGCACGTGCCACCAGAAATCCGATTGTCGTGTGGTCGGTTTGGTAGCGCCGCTGTTCGAGCTCGACGAGGGAATGGGTAAGATCGGCGTTGGCCTGTTTGAGAAACTGTTTGTAATCAGGGATGTTCTGCATCATCAGCGCAATCCCGCAATCATGGAACATGCCGATGGTAAACGCATCGTTTTCCGACACTCCGCTGAGATTTCGGGTCAAGTCGCGCGAAATGAGCGCTACATCCAGTGCGGTATCCCAGAAGCGGTCCATGCGCACTTTCGCACTGATGGTGTTGGCCAGGGCAATACTGGTGACGATGTTCTCAAGATTGGTCAGGCCTAGAATCGTGACGGCCTCCTGGATCGAGGACGTCTTTCTGCGCAGGCCGAAAAAAGGTGAATTGATGGCTTTGATAACGCCTGCGGATAATCCCGGATCGGAACAGATGATCTGCGAAATTTTCTGCAGGCTGGGGTTTTCTTGGCTGCGCTCTTCGTCGAAACTGGTCAGTACATCCGGCCGTGGGGGGATGGTAAAGCCTTTGAGCAGCGAACTCGCCGCTGCTTTCCCGATGACAGGTTGCACGATAGTTAGTCGAGCGAAGCGGTAATGGTGCTCCGCATCAACGTCAATTGCGCCAGCAAAGGACGGGTTTGCTGCTCGAACGCGGCCAAGTTGGCACGGCTGAGCGGTGGCGTTTCGGGGAGTACGACCTTGAGCGGATCACGGTGCTCGCCGTGAATGCGGAATTCATAATGCAAGTGAGGGCCGGTTGCCAAGCCGCTCATGCCTACTTGGCCGATCACGTCGCCTTGGGAGACTTTCTGCCCCACATGCAGGCCAGGCGCGAAGTGCGACATGTGGCCATAGACGGTGGTGATGCCGCCGGGATGCTGTAGCATCACGACATTGCCATAACCACCTTTGACTCCGACGAATGCAACCGTGCCATCCGCGGTCGCCTTGATGTGGGTACCAATAGGTGCTGCATAATCGACGCCTTTATGTGCACGCCATTTTTTCAGCAGCGGATGGAAGCGCGCCAAGGTGAAGCCGGAGCTGATGCGGGAAAACTCCAGCGGGGAACGCAGGAAGGTTTTATGTAGTGGCTTGCCGTCCGGGGTGTAATAGCCTGAGCGGCCATCCGGCGAAGTGTAGAGCACGGCGTTATAGGTTTTGCCCTGATTGACGAATTCCGCAGCAAGCACCTTGCCGGAATTGACCTCGGCACCATTGTTGTAGCCGGCGCTGTAAACCACGGTGAAGTGATCGCCATCGCGCAGGTCGAGATGGAAGTCGATATCGGACGAGAAGATATCGACCAGCTGCATGGCGACGGCGTCAGGAATGCCGGCGTCGTCGGTAGCCGCAAAGAGCGAGCTGTGAATGACCGCAGAACGCATTTCGGTCCGATTCTCGACCGCGGGTTGTACATCTTCAGCGGTATAGCCGTTTTCTGTGTGCATCACATGCAACACGGTATTGGCATCGTACTGGTATTGCAGTTCGAGCAATTCGCCATCCGGGGTTGTTTTGGCCATGATGGTTCTGCCCGGACGCAGTTTCGAGGCTAGCGCGCTGGCTTCCGGCGATTGGCGCAAAAAGCGAACGGCCTCGTCGTTGTGGATGTTCAGGCGTTCCAGCAGGGCTGACAGCGTATCGTCCCGGCGTACCTCGTCGGCCTGCCACAGCGGCTCTTCATCGGCCGCCTGACCGATTGTATCGGCAGGGCTTTGCAGTTGCAGCTCTTCGATGACGGTATGCACGGGGACATCTGGCACCGCGGTTTGCGGAGCAATACCAAAAGCGGTGATGACGCCGAATAGGGGGATGGATGAGAGAGCCAGTAACCAGCGTAGGCGGAGCTTTCGTTCTTGAGATGCCATGTTTTGCGATAAAATGCGGCTTTTACCCTGTTGCACCGGCGCTCCCTCTGGAAAATTCTTAAGGACAGCGTGCATGCTAACAGAAATCCCAAGAGCGGTGAAGGTTGGCGAATGTCCGAATTGAACGATACTTTAGCGATTATCAAACGCGGTAGTGATGAATTACTGATCGAGGCCGAACTGGTCGAGAAGCTCAAGTCAGGGCGGCCGTTACGCGTCAAGGCGGGTTTCGATCCGACCGCCCCCGACCTGCATCTGGGCCACACCGTGCTGATCAACAAGCTGCGGCAGTTGCAGGATCTCGGGCACCAGGTGCTGTTCCTGATCGGCGACTTTACCGGCATGATTGGAGATCCGACCGGCAAGAGCGCGACCCGGCCGCCGCTTACAGCCGAGCAGGTGCAGGAGAACGCCAAGTCTTATGCGGAGCAAGTGTTCAAGATCCTCAAGCCCGAGCAGACTGAGGTGGTGTTCAATTCCAAGTGGCTGACGGAACTGGGGGCTGCCGGCATGCTCAAGTTGGCCGCTAGCCAGACGGTGGCGCGCATGCTGGAGCGTGACGATTTCTCCAAGCGCTACAAATCCAATCAGCCGATTGCGATCCACGAGTTCCTCTATCCTTTATTGCAGGGCTATGACTCGGTCGCGCTCAAGGCGGATCTGGAACTGGGGGGTACGGACCAAAAATTCAATCTGCTGATGGGGCGCGAGTTGCAGAAGCAGGCGGGGCAGTCGCAACAGTGCGTGCTGACCATGCCGTTGCTGGAAGGCTTGGATGGCGTCAATAAGATGTCCAAGTCGCTTGGCAACTATATAGGGGTGGCCGAGCCGGCCAATACCATCTTTAGTAAAATCATGTCCATCTCGGACGAGTTGATGTGGCGTTACATAGAGCTGCTGTCGTTCGAGTCGCTGCAGACTATCGCGCAATGGCGGGCTGATGTTGCTGGCGGCGCCAATCCGCGCGACATCAAGGTGTTGTTTGCGCAAGAGATCGTTGCTCGCTTCCATTCGCGGGTTGCTGCAGACGATGCGCTCAATGATTTCAACTTGCGATCGAGGGGCGGTATTCCCGAGGATGTTCCGGAACTGTCGATTGCGCTTGATGGAGGCGCAATCGGGGTTGCGCAGATGCTGAAGCAAGCCGGGTTGGTCGCAAGTACTTCAGAAGCTTTTCGTGCCATCGAGCAGGGAGGCGTCCGGCTGGATGGCGAGAAAATAAGCGACAAGGGTCTGAAGTTGAGCGAGGGCGTAGTGGTGGCGCAGGTGGGCAAGCGCAAATTTGCACGCGTTACGCTATATATATAGTGCGCGTGAAAAGAATTTTCGAAATCCTCTTGACCGGAATTTTTTGATCTGTAAAATGCGCGGCTCGCTTGAACGGCGGGGCAGCAGAAGAGGAAACGAAGTTGAAAATTTCCTCTTGACCGAAGTAAAAAGGTCTGTAAAATGCGCGCCTCGCTTCAAGCGAAGTGCAGCGCAAGTTTGTTAAGAAATTATTTCTGACAAACGCTTGACCGGAAGAAAACGGTCTGTATAATGCGCGGCTCTTGTTGCAACGGCAACAAACGCTCTTTAAAAATTAGGACAACCGATAGGTGTGGGTACTTGTTGGTGGGAT
>CAMLDQ010000009.1 GCA_946478965.1 uncultured Methylobacillus sp.
TCGACAAATCCTTTGAACCCAAGAACATAGAAAACCGCTGGTACTCCTTCTGGGAGGGGCAGGGTTACTTCGCCGCCGGACTGGATACGGCGAAATCCGACAACTTCTGCATACTGCTGCCGCCCCCCAACGTCACCGGTACGCTGCACATGGGACACGGTTTCAACCAGACCATCATGGACGCGCTGACGCGCTACCACCGCATGCGCGGCGCCAACACCTTGTGGCAGCCAGGTACCGACCACGCCGGCATCGCGACACAGATCGTCGTGGAGCGCCAGTTGGACGCGCAAGGGTTGAGCCGCCACGACCTTGGCCGCGAAAAATTTCTGGAAAAAGTCTGGGAGTGGAAGGAGCACTCCGGTTCCACCATCACCCGTCAGATGCGTCGCCTCGGCACCTCGCCCGACTGGAGCCGCGAACGCTTCACGATGGACGAGGGCTTGTCCAGGATCGTCACCGAAACCTTCGTGCGCCTGTACCGCGAAGGCCTGATCTATCGTGGAAAAAGGCTGGTCAACTGGGATCCGAAGCTGCATACCGCAGTGTCCGACCTCGAAGTCGTCAGCGAGGAGGAAGACGGCTCGCTGTGGCATATCCGCTATCCGCTGGCGGACGGCTCCGGCACGCTGACCGTGGCGACCACCCGCCCCGAAACCATGCTGGGCGATACCGCCGTCATGGTGCATCCGGAAGACGAGCGCTATGCACACCTGATCGGCAGGATGGTCAAGCTGCCGCTGACCGAGCGCGAAATTCCGGTGATCGCCGACGAATATGTCGATCGCGAGTTCGGCACCGGCGTGGTCAAGGTGACGCCGGCGCACGACTTCAACGACTACGCGGTCGGCCAGCGCCACAACCTGCCGCTGATCTCCATCCTGACGCTGGACGCCAAGATCAACCACCACGCCCCGGAAAAATACCAGGGCATGGACCGCTTCGATGCGCGCAAGGCGATTGTCGCCGACCTGGAAACATTGGGCCTGCTGGAAAAGATCGACAAGCACAAGCTCAAGGTGCCGCGCGGCGACCGTACCGGCGTCGTTATTGAACCGATGCTGACCGACCAGTGGTTCGTCGCGATGAGCAAGCCGGGCAAAGATGGAAAATCCATTACCGAGCAGGCGCTGGAAGTCGTTGCCAACGGCGAGATCAAGTTCCACCCGGAAAACTGGGTCAACACCTACAACCAGTGGCTCAACAACATCCAGGACTGGTGCATTTCGCGCCAGCTGTGGTGGGGCCACCAGATTCCCGCCTGGTACGGCGTCAACGGCGAAGTGTTCGTCGCACACAGCGAGGAAGAAGCACGCCGCCTGGCCGATGAGGAAGGCTACGCCGGACAACTGACGCGCGACGAGGACGTGCTGGATACCTGGTATTCCTCCGCGCTGTGGCCGTTCTCCACGCTGGACTGGACGCCGGAGTGGCCGGAGCAATCCAACCCCGCGCTCGATCTCTACCTGCCGTCGTCGGTGCTGGTGACCGGCTTCGACATCATCTTCTTCTGGGTGGCGCGCATGGTGATGATGACCAAGCACATCACCGGCAAGATCCCGTTCAAGGATGTTTATGTTCATGGCCTGATCCGCGACGCGGAAGGCCAGAAGATGTCCAAGTCCAAGGGCAACGTGCTGGATCCGATCGATCTCATTGACGGCATCGACCTCGAAGCGCTGGTGCAAAAGCGCACCACCGGCCTGATGAACCCGAGACAGGCCGAGCAGATCGAAAAGCGCACGCGTAAGGAATTCCCGGAAGGCATTCCCGCGTTCGGCACCGATGCACTGCGCTTCACTTTCGCCAGCCTCGCCAGCCCCGGCCGCGACATCAAGTTCGACATGCACCGCTGCGAAGGCTACCGCAACTTTTGTAATAAATTGTGGAACGCGACCCGCTTCGTGCTGATGAACTGTGAAGGGCAGGACTGCGGCATGGGGGAGTGCGTGGGAGATTGCGGGCCGGAAGGGTATCTCGATTTTTCCCAGGCCGACCGCTGGATCGTGAGCCTGTTGCAGCGTACCGAAGCCGAGGTCGAGAAGAGCTTTGCCGACTATCGCTTCGACTATGTTGCGCAAGCGATCTACAAGTTCGTCTGGGACGAATACTGCGACTGGTACCTGGAAATCGCCAAGGTGCAGTTGCAGAACGGCACGACAGCGCAGCAACGCGCCACGCGCCGCACGCTGTTGCGCGTGCTGGAAACCGTACTGCGCCTGGCGCACCCTGTCATCCCCTTCATTACCGAAGAGTTATGGCAGACGGTGTCCAAGTTCGCCGGCGCTGAAGGCGATACCATCATGACGCAGCGCTATCCGCAGGCACAGCCGCAAAAAATCGACGAGGCCGCGGAAACCTGGGCCGCCACGCTCAAGCAGGCCGTCGATGCCTGCCGTAGCCTGCGCGGCGAAATGGGCGTTTCCCCGGCGCAGAAGGTGCCGCTGGTGGCGGAAGGCGATCAGGCCGTGCTAGAGGGGTTTGCGCCCTACATCAAGGCGCTCGCCAAGCTCTCCGACGTGAGCATTACGGCTGCGCTGCCGGATGCCGACGCCCCGGTTGCCGTGGTCGGCGATTTTCGTCTGATGCTCAAGATCGAGATCGACGTCGCCGCCGAAAAAGAGCGCCTGGGCAAGGAAATCGCGCGCCTGGAAGGCGAAGTCGCCAAGGCTAACGCCAAACTGTCCAACGCCGGTTTCGTCGAGCGCGCACCGGCAGCGGTGGTGGCGCAGGAAAAGGAACGCCTGGCCGGATTTGCCGCGACGCTGGAGAAACTGCAGACACAGTTCTCCAGGCTGAAATGAGCGGGGAGCAGACTTTATTCTCCCCTAAGGAACGCTGTGCAGTCGTGGCGATCCAATAAGTAGTAGCGCATTACTGCGCTGGAGGCGAAAAGCAACAAATGTTTACCGCGGAAAATTTCTACAGCGACGAAGTCTTTTACGACTACCACGCGCTGAACCAGATCCTGTCCACCTGCCTCGCCAAGTCCGGGAGTACCGATGAGGACGAGTTGAAACTCAGATCGATGATCAGCAGCGCCATCGAGGAGCGGGACGGCGTGCTCTATTATGAAAACGTGGTGGTCGGCAGCATCCTTGACGCGCTGGACGACGCCTGATGGCTCGTACCCGGGCTAGATAAACAAGTTGACGTCCGATTCGCCGGCGAATTCGAAGAACGTCGCTGCGCCGCCGATTTCGATGCCGTCGATCATTTCCTCGCGCTTGAATTCAAACAAATCCATCGTCATCTGGCAGGCGATCAGCCTGACACCGGACTCGAGGCAGATTTCGCGCAGTTCACCGATGGAGGCGACGCCTTTGTTCTCGATCTTCTGTTTCATCAGCATGGTCGCCATCGTTTCCATTCCCGGCAGCGCCTGCACCAGGCTAGGCACCGGGAATGGCATCGGCATCGCGGGGTTGCCGAGCGGGCTGACCTTCAGATCGGAAACGTCCTTTTTCAGCAGCGTCAGCCCGTAGAACGTGAAGAAGATGCTGACCTCGTAGTCCAGCGCCGCCGCGGTCGAGGCCAGGATGAAAGGCGGATAAGCCCAGTCCAGCGTGCCCTTGGAGGCAATCAGGGCCAGTTTCTTGGCCATTTCACGCCCGCTTTTTCATGATGAAGGTGAATTCGCTGTCTTTTGCTTCATGAGATAGCAGTTCATGGCCGGTCTGCTTGCAGAACGCCTGGAAATCCTTGACCGAGCCGGGATCGGTGGCGACCACTTTCAGGATTTGCCCCGGCTGCAGTTCCGCCAGCGACTTCTTGCAGCGCAATATCGGCAGCGGGCAATTGAGCCCGCGCGCATCGAGTTCCTTGTCGAATTCCATGTGACCTTCCTAAGATTTAGGCACCAGCGAGTACCCGGCCGCACCCCAGCCCAGCACGCCGCCACGCAGGTTGAACAGGTTTTCGCGCCCCTGGTTTGCCATGAAGCTGCATGCCTGGGCCGAGCGGATACCGCTGTGACAGTAGAACACGAGCGGGGTTTCGCCTTGTAACTCTTGGGCACGCAAAGGGAGCAGGTGCAGGGGGATATGCATGGCACCCGGGATGATGCCTCGGGCGGCTTCGTCGTCCGAGCGGACATCTACCAGCAATAAATCGCCTGCCTGAATTAATTTAAGGAGGCGGACGCTGTCGATTTCTTTGAAACTGACCATTGTAAAAAATTATGATAAATGCCGAACTATATCAGTAAGAACTGATATAAAGAAACTTTCATCACCGTAAAGTCACAGTCCCGCAATGTGTCAGTCATATAACATCAAACAGGACTGATTCTAGATCCTTTTGGAGGATGCGAAACCACTCAATCCTGTTGGGTTTTCTTTTTTACTCTATCACCGGTCCCTTTACCCAATCCTGTCAGAAGGATATACCGGAAATATGAGGGCACATTCAGAGTCGCGAGCATCTTTGCATCAGTATTTGCCAGCAGTTCTGGAGTGGACATATCAATACCTTCTACCTGTGCCAGCCCGGTAACGCCAGGCTTTACCTTAAAAACACCACGTTTTTCTCTTTCCGCAATCAACTCATATTGGTTGGGTAAACACGGTCTTGGGCCCACCATGCTCATATCCCCTCTAAGTACATTCCAAAGCTGAGGAAGTTCATCTAGCTTGGTGCGGCGTAGGAAACGACCAAGCGGCGTGATCGATGTAGCATCAATCATGTGTGTAGCCACCGAGGCGGTATTTACTCGCATGGTTCGGAATTTAACCAAAATAAACGGTCGTTGGGATTGCCCCACCCTAACTTGACGAAAAATTGGCGAGCCAGTATCGAGAAAACCCAGCACGAGCAATACAGCCAGAAAAGGCATCGCAATCATCAATCCCAGTGCTGAAAGCAGCATATCAAGTATACGAAGCATCGCGCGCCATTTTTCTTAACTGATCATCCATCGAGGCGACCGGGCGCCACCCCAGCAGATTACGTGCTTTAGAGCTATCGACCACTAGCGAACCCAGAAGTCGATCCATTGAGGCGGTTTTGCCAAGCAACTTGGCGCCAAACCCAAGCCATGCAGCCGGCAATGGCAGCAACCTGGCTTTTGTTTCATAGGCTCTTGCTATCTTGCGGAGTAATTCTGGGGTGGATACATCCTCTCCATCCGAGACCAGAAATACTTCGTTCACCGCAAGAGGTGAATGCTCTCGGTCCGCGCACAAGGCAATGAAATCGACCAAGTTGTCGAGCGCAATTAGGGAGCGCCTGTTGTGCACCGCGCCCAGTGGCAACGGCACGCCTTTACAAACCCATCTCAGCATCAAAGCGAAATTTCCCTTGACGCCTGGCCCATAGATCAGCGGCGGACGAATAATGACCACCTCCATTCCGGTTTCGCGGGCAATTGTGAGCAATCCCTGCTCTGCTTCCCACTTAGATATAGCATAGGCACCTTGCGGTGCTGGGGCATCAGCCTCGGAGTATACATTTCGTGCACTTATCGAAAGAGAAGCCTTGTGTGAAAATTGTTTTCTCAGGTAGGGCGCTCCTTCCCCATTCACCTTGGCCGAGCTCAGAAACACAAATCGCGGCACTCCCGCCGCAGCCGCTTGTCGAGCAAGATTTAGCGTACCTGCCGTATTGACCCTTCGGAATTCTGCCTGCACATCTTTCGAGTCTTTATTAGGTGTTATCTGTGTTCGAGCTGCGAGGTGAACGACAGTTTTGCATCCTGTAAAGGCACCATCCCAATTTGTCGAGGGATTGATATCGCCTACGGCGATCGACATGGGCTGGGAGTGCGTGTAACGAACGGCTGACCGAATCTGCCAGCCGTCATGCGCAAGCTTTTGAGTTAACGCTCGCCCGACAAAGCCTGTCGCACCGGTCAGTAGCAATCCGCCTTTCTTTTCCGACATTACACGCCGTCCGTTTTCGGCAGGCGAGCCCAATGCTTGCCCAGATAGCGCAGTAGGCTGGCGACGTGCCAGCGCATATATCGCACATTGCGTCGACTCGCTCGTTGCGCGTCGTGGATCACTTGCGCTCTCGGGCATGCGAGCACCCGGTGACCAGACCTCCACAGGCGAGCGCAGATATCCACGTCCTCGTAATACAGGAAAAAACTTTCGTCGAATCCACCCACGCGGCGGAAATCTTCTGCGCGAAAAAGCATGAACATTCCCGCTACCCAGTCGGCCGCGAATGGCGCTTCGCCGAGCACATATGCGTAGCGTCCATCATTACGCATCAGCAATTTTCTGGCCAGGGAAAAAGGTGTCTGAAAGCGGCGAACGCTATCCTCTATATGGCCTTTTGGCGAGAGTACCGCTGGCGCTGCAACTGCGGCTGAATTTAACTTTAGCGCTTCAAGCAGAATGTAAAATGGGTCTTCCCGCAGGCGGATGTCCGGGTTCATCACGCAGAACCATTCGCCCTTTGCTCGCCGAAGTGCGGCATTGTGATTTGCGCCAAAGCCCTTGGGCGATGAGTTTTCGATGACGCTAGTGGGGTAGGGCAAATCGCTTGTGGCAAATGGTAGCAGCTCGGGTATGTTCAAGGTCAGGATGACCTCGAAGGGCATCGGAACTGCTACTTTGGCAAGATCGGTAAGTATCTTGTCTACTAGCTTGCCTTGACCATGACTAACAACTGATATTGAGATCATTTTGGCTCATGTCTATTCGGATGGCGATCCCGCCAAGCGGCGCGTAGCGACGATGCATAGCCGTCGCATGTACTTGGCCAGAGAAAGCATCGTCATAAGTATCGCGGTGGGAAAGCCAATATACCCCTCTTTTCTTAAATACCAATAATTATGCAAGTCGCCTTTTTCCATCGCCCACAACTGAGCGCTCAGGCCGCCTGCGCCATAAGCAGCCTTGCCAATCACCGCAAGCGGGACATCCAGCCGAACGACGCGCAGACCGGACATGGCGATTTCCATCCAGAGCAGATGATCCTCCATGTATCTTTTTCCCTTCGCGAAACGGAAAGGTAGATCAGCCTTGAGCATGACGGAGGGCGTTACCATCGGATTCGAAATCAGCAGCTTGTGCGGCGAGATCCATTCCGCTTGCGGCGAGCGACTGTATGGCGCATCGAGTTTGTCGGTAGAAAAGCAGTGACGGTGACCGCACAGAGCGACCTCGGGGTGCGCCAGCATATAGTTGTACTGATGTTCAATCTTGTGCGGTAGCCAGTAATCATCGGCGTCCAGAAAAGCGACATATTTCCCCTTTGCGATCGCCCACCCCTCATTGCGAGCAACTGCAGCGCCTTGATTGTGTGGAAGTGAGACAAGTCTGATGTTCGCTGCTGCGGCCTCATCCATCCACCGATGCAACACACTCGCGCTGTCATCGCTACTTGCATCGTCGACGACTATGATCTCCAACGGTAGCAGGGTCTGCGTGATTACAGACGTCAGCGCCCGGCTGATCGTCGCCGCATTATTGAAGCAGGGAATTACCACGCTTACCGGGCAAGCGATGCGGGCACGCTCTTCTTGCCCATTCGGCATTGCCCTCATCTCTTTCGACAAGCTCTCCAGGCTATTTGTTATTCGTCCCGATTTCATTAACTCTTGTGCGCGATTAACCAGTTCAGCAGTTCCGACACAATGCGCTCAGCGGCATGTCCATCCCATAACTCCGGCACACGTTGGGGTGACGGTGGCGTGTCTAGCAAGGCATGCGCAGAAGCAATGATTTTGCTCGGATCTGTGCCAACCAAATGATTACTGCCATGCGTCACGGTCACAGGACGTTCGGTGTTGTTACGCAGTGTCATGCATGGCACGCCGAGTGCGGTCGTTTCTTCCTGAACACCTCCAGAGTCAGTGAACACCAGCGCAGCATCTCGCATCGCGCCCAGCATTTCGAAATAACCGAGTGGTTCGATAACAAGGATATTCGCGCCATCTTCCCGGAAGGTTTTTAAACCCATTTCTCCAAGGCGCTGAGCGGTACGGGGATGCATGGGAAAAACCAAAGGCAGCCTCTGCGAAATAGTTTTCAGAGCATCGACCAAGCCATTGAATACGCTTGGCACATCCACATTTGACGGGCGATGCAACGTTACCAGCCCAACCTTGCCACCCTTGAAGCTATCCGGGGCATGGTTGTGCTCAAGAATGTCGTGCATAGACACCGCTTTATTCAGATGTGACAGCAGTGAGTCGATCATGACGTTGCCGGCGAAGCGGATTTTGTCGGCAGAAATTCCTTCCCGTCGCAGATTTTCCTCTGCCCCTCGCTCGGTTGTAAAAAGCAGGTCTGATATCTGATCGGTCAGAATCCGGTTGATTTCTTCCGGCATGTCCCGATCGAAGCTCCTAAGCCCGGCCTCAACATGCGCGACCGGAACGCCCATGCGATTGGCTACTATCGAACAGGCCAGTGTCGAGTTCACGTCACCGACAACGATGACGGCATCAGGCGTTTCCTGCTTCAGGATAGGCTCGAATCGCAGCATTGTGTTTGCAATCTGTGTGGCATGCGTTGACGAGCCGACTTCGAGATTCACATCGGGCCATGGCAAGCCTAGTTCATCGAAGAAGCGGTGATTCATTGCATGGTCATAATGCTGCCCCGTATGCACTAGCATAAATTGGACACCGTCACTCCACGCCTTCAAGGCTTTGATGATGGGAGCCATTTTCATCAGATTGGGGCGGGCTCCGACAACGCATATTATTTTCATTGCTCAATATTCCTATTCATCGCGTTCAAATATGCAGCGACAACATATTCTGGAGTATACGGAGACAGCCAGGCAGCAAGTGCATCGCGCTCCATTGTCGACGGCACCTCTTTAATAAATTTGACAAAATTGTCTACTGTAGCCTCGTCAGGGAGCGGCATGCTGCTGATCAAATTGAAGGCACATGGATAAGCGGAAAAAAACCCCACGGAGCTATCATTCTTGCTCTTTGCAAGATTTATTACAGGTTTGCCTGTCGCAGCATATTCGACAACCTTGCTAGGCAACTGGTAAGTCGTCTCGTTGCCAATATTTACTAGAAAATTTGCTTCGTTCAAAGCCTGAGCGGCAATTTCTCGAGGAACCACGCCATGGAAGAAAACACGGCTGCCGAGCAAGGGTTCGTACGCGGCAATGATGTCCAAGCAGGAACTTACATCGCCATAACAATGAAGTTGAGTTTCTGGGCTCAACCCGGCTTCCAGGGCGCGTTTGAATAATTCGAGCAGGAAACCCGGCTCACGGATGTTCCGGTACATTGTGCCGATATATACCAGCCTGCCGGGTATCATCGGTTTGGGATCATTCTGTGGCAGCGACAGCAAGGGAGGGATGACTTGAAGCTTCGGCGTCGACTCGGGAAAGACCTCAGCATATCGCTGCTGTGTCTGTGGATTAGTGACCGAGATCACATTCACCTGCTTAAACACCCTCCTCTCATACCAGCGGTTCAAGCCGGCATACAGAGCGGTATTGTTTGGCGGTGCCCCCTCGAGAAAGCTGAATGGATCGCCAAGATCAAGCATCCATACTGCATCTGGGGCACGTTTACGCACGCTATGCCCCACGGCAACGGCAGTAAACGTAGGAGACACGCTGATGATGACGTCATATTGCTTCCGTGCCATGAGCGCGAGAATCATCCGACGGGCGGGAAAGAACCACAAACAGGAAGGGTCAGGCCAGTATAGGTTGAGCCATAGCCAGTTGGCACCTTTCAATATGGCGTGCTTTGCTTTCGCCGGTAGCGACGATGACTCCCGCCTCGCCACTTTACCTGCCTGCTCGCGTGTTAGCCGCCGCCTGCCGCGAATTCGCTCCAGAAACTTCCAGCCAGCACGGTGAATGGATAAATTGCCGACGCTTTCGGTATCAGGAGATCCGGGGATCCAGGACGTAACAACATCCACGAAATGTCCAGCCGCCGCGAACTTCTCACTCAAGTGCGTCCAGCGGAAGGAGCGGGGATTGTTCAACGGCCGGTATGAAAAGCTGATTACCAGAATTTTTATTTGTTGCTTATTCATTTGCGTGGCCGCCCGTATTTGCGCGCAACCGGCACCGGCGAAAGCCAGGTGCCTTCAGCGGTCAACGCAAGTTCGGCGAGTTCCTCTCCGTTGGAATAATCTTCTATCAACAATGCAGTGGAATCGCGTCGAATCACGCGACTCACCGCATAGCCGTAGCCGATATGACGCCCGATGAAACCGTGCTCGCCAAAATACAGGCATGTGCCTTCGCCGTCATTGGGCAATAGAAATGGGCCGACATCAAGACTGGCCGGTTCACCTTGGGCAGGCCGCGGCGCGAAATGCGCCTGAACTGATCGATAGGCATTGCGCAAGGCCGGGTCCGAATGGTAGACCGCCGTGCCCGGGTCCTCAATCAGCACGCGGTCGCCACGGCAGAAGGTCAATGAAAGCTGATCGTTGTGCGCATGGCCACCGCTGCCGTCCTGGCCGTTGCTACCGCAGCGTATCGTTAACTGCCAGCTTCGCCCTTGGAAAACATACAGTCCGAAGGCTGGATAAGCATGGGCGGTCGGCGCAAGGTCATCCTCCAACGATAATACGTAACGGCGCGCAGGATGGCGCGACTCGGTGCGGATTTGGTCGACAAGATGTGCCCAGTCTGCCGATTCATTTATTGTGAGTGAGGCCGGGATCGCCGTTAATCGATGCCCTGCGGCAAGCGACTGCAGTATCCACGCCTCTGCGGTCGCGGCTGTGGCTTTCTTCTGCAAAGCCGCGCATGCCTGGATTAGCGATGCTTGGTTGTCCAGGGCTTCATCCCAATAAATTTCGCCCGGCCATGTGGTGGCCTCGAGATGTGGATAGTGTGCCAGAGCCGTGTTGCGCGAAATGGCATCGAAAGCGCCGGAAAGCTTCATGAAACGACCGCTATCCACATCGCCGATTGCCGGCACGCTGCCGTCGGGTCGCGTCAGGACATCAACGAAACGGCCGATACATGCGAGCCGTGTTTGTACAGCAGCTTCCAAAGCGGCAGTACCCTCTTCACCTAAAATCAGGGCCGCAGACCACAAGGCGATCTCGCCAGACAGGCGGTGGTAGCCGGTCGAGGCCTCGAAATTGCTGCCGTCGGAGTGAAACTGGTGCTCGATCTCCGCCTCCATCTGCGGATGTGCAAACGCCCACCAAGCCGAAGCGTCTCCCCACCGTCCGAGATAGGCTGCGGCGTAGAGCAGGCCGGCGAGATTAGCCAGGTAATGGTTCCCGCGCGCGTCGGGTCGCTGCTCGAGATGTCCGCGCACATGGCGGCCATGAGCGATGGTCGTCTGTGCGAGTATCGTCTCGAATTCGGCATCGAAAGATGCGCCGGCAGCGCGAAACAAATCCCAGGCAACCAGAATATTGGCGATGCGAATGGCAACCTCCATCGATCCCATCCAGTTCACGCCATGGCGCGGCGGGTTGGTTGCGGTGAAGTCCAGCACGACATTACGAAATTCGCGGCGATACCGCTCAGCCGGGGCAAAGCCGGGCAGCCCTTCAGCTGCACACCGGTAGGCCAAGGCCAGCAAGGGCAAGTGCTGGAGCCTTGCCAATTCCCAAGGCTGTTTGATGTCTGCGCCATGCTCGGGGTAGATGCATAGTTCTGATGAAAGGCGGCGGCTATCCCAGCGATAGGCAGCCCGATGATCGCTGTGCCAATCGATCGGGCTGTAGCCCTCGGCGTCGATCAGCCGCCAGATTCGCTGCGCTTCGGTGAGATTCAGGGGGGGAACGATATTCTGCAACCAAACCCCTTCGGGGTCGGCAGACAAATCACGATAGACCAACTGTCGCCATCCCAGGCCCAGCCAATCGAAACGATGTTCCAGGAAAAGTGCGCACACGGGCGCCAGCCATGGCGACTCCGTGACTATATCCATAGCTATGGGTGCTTGATGCAGCCGAGCCCGCAAACAGGGCGCTGTTTGAGTGAAATACGTCGGAGCGCGACGATCTCGCCATGCTTCTGAACGTTGATGCCAGATCTTACGGGCGCGATCCAGCAGCAACGGTATCCACAAGGGGGGCGGATGCCGCAACAGGCGCACCAATGCTGACATCAACCAGCCCTCGCCGCGGCTGCCTTGTTCCAGCGACGGCGCAATCTGGCCCAAGGCCCGGGTGCGTATTCGTCCCCCGGCTCGCTTTTGGACGCCGCACTCAATAGGAACATCCAGTCGCTGACCCATGCGCGTGGCAAACGATCTGCGATACGCGCGTTCCAGTCCGCAAGGTGCAGGCGCATGACAAGAATGTCGAGACCGAAGCCGCAGAGGAAAGTACGATTTTGCGTCGCCTCCGGGCGCAAACCTGCGACGCGGACGACGCGTCCGATTTCGCGCCAATTGAAGAAGTTGATGTGTGGACTGTTGGCTAGGCTCATGGGGGGGGCGTCGGCATGGCCGATCAGGGGCTGGTGGCCGAGTAGCATGCGCTTGAGCGCGCGCAGGGGTTCGAACAGCCGCACTTTTTCAAGCAGCCATTGCGAGAAGGATGCCATCTCAAAGGGACCATAGCCATTAGGAATGGTAAGAAGCACTTGGCCGCGCGCGCTCAGCTGGCTTCTTGCAAAGCGCAGAAAGTCCACTGGTGCATCGACATGTTCAAGCACCTCGGAGGCGATCACAAAATCGAAGCCGGCCTCGGACGATGGCAATTCGGTGATGAACGCCAGATTGTCCGCAGCGTAATGTTCGTTGCCGTAGGCGATGCTGGCTTCGTCGGAGTCGATGCCGATGAAACGGATGTCTGGGAAATTTTGCGCCAATGGATGAAGCAGGAAAGCCCCTGTGCCGCAACCGATCTCAAGTACAGCGGCTGGACGCAGACGTTCGATGGCCGCAATCGCGAATGTTAGGCGCTTGCGATTGCCATAGGCATCCTCCTTATCGAGCAAGTACTCCCTCCTTTACACCCGAGACGATCATCAGCGGATTCTCGCATTGGGCTGGCACGCTGGCTCGGAGTCCGGCGCGCAAGTAGGCCGCGGTCCATTCCTCAGGGTTCCAGCGCGTGATTGACATGTTCAGGTAATCGTAGCGACGGCGTATGGGTAGGAAGCGCGGCGACAGTGCAAGCAGTATACGGCGCAAGGGGTGTTGGGCCGCATTCAGCCAGCGCCGCTCTTCCTGGCGTACGGCATGGCGTTCGTCGGGAACCGAACACAGCAACACGCCACCCGGCGCCAGAATGCGCTGGAACTCGCGCAGCAGATGCTCGGGATCGGGTACATATTCAAGTACGCTGGAGGCGATCACGGCTTCATGCGAGGCGTCATCGAAAGGCAACTGCGGCTGTCGTGGGTCAATCGCTACCCAGCGGATGGCATCCCCGTGCTCGCGCCGGGCAATCGCCAGCATCTGCGGGGAGATGTCGCAGCCGGTCACCCTGAAACCGCGTTGCGCATAAGCTGAGGACAATGCGCCGCTGCCGCAGCCGTAGTCGAGCAGATGGCCTGTGCTAACCCCATTGGCGGCCAATGCTTGAGCAAAGCGCTCGATACGCGTCAGCATCGCGCCTTGCGGAGCATAGTTCTTTTGCCAGATAGGCGCCAAGTCGTCGAAATAAGTCGCGACCGCGCCCGAAAATTCCGCGTCGCGCGGTGAAGTATCCTGTTTGCTCATGCGGACAATTGGGTTTGAACCGACAGCGCGATACGCGAGGCGGCAAGTTGCTCTTCCAGTGAAGCAGGCCAGGCGCCATTTTTCACGCCAGTGCAGAAGGCCCGCCATTGCGCCTGCAGGCCCTTGTCAGCGCAGGCTGTCCTGTGTAATGGCTTGCTGTCGCCGGCGCGATACAGTTCGACATAATCATCGAGCAGATATACCTGGCCGTCGCAGAAAATTTCCATGTGCTCCTTGGCGTAGCCCGAATGGCCGGCTGCCGTATAGGCCAGGCTGGCAACCGAGCCGTCTTTGAAGCGCACCGTGGCGATGAAGTTATCGTCCGGCCGCAGGAAGGCGTTGCGAGACCCGACAGACAAAGCTTCGACGCGTTCGACCTCAGCATCCGTCAGCACCGCCATCAAGTTGTAGATATGGCAGGCTTCGCCGATATTGCGTCCGCCGCCCTCGACGCCGTGTACCCAATGGTCGGCGGGAATATGGCCGGCATTCATGCGATAGGTCAGCATCAGTGGGCCACTGCGGTGAGCGAGCACTTGCTGGAGCTTATCGGCATAGGGCGAGAAGCGGCGATTGAATCCGGTCAGCAGGAGCGGCTTGCCGTCCATGCCGTCAGCGTAGAAAGCCTCGATTGCGTCGAGCTCGGTCGCAGTCATGGCCAAGGGCTTTTCCACCAGCACATGCTTGCCGGCCTGTAAGGCGCGCAAGGCCAGATCGCCGTGCAAATGGTGGCGCGTAGCAATCAGTACGGCGTCGATATCGGGATACTGAAGTACGCTGTCCACATCCGTGGAGGCGTATTCTGCGGCGACCTGGGTTGCGATGGCCTTGGCATTGTGCCCGGTGCGGCTGACCACCGCGCGGATGGCAATCTCCGACTCCAGCGCGCGCAAGGCCGGCAAGTGTGCATTCTTGAAGAAGCTGCCGGCGCCGATGACGGCCAAGCGGATCTTCCCGGTGTGATCGATACGTTTGGCATTGTTGTTCAGCGTCAGCGAATGTACCGGCGCGGCATCACTGGCGGGATATTCGAACAGGCTCACGGCCACGCCGGCAGTACCGTGTGCCAGTTCGGCATACGCTCTCGCCGCTTCTGCGACGCTATAGCGCTCGCTCATGAGGGGATCAAGGCGGATTGCACCCAGCCCGGCCAAGCGCAGGTATTCGGCCATATTGCGCGTTTCGGTCCAGCGGACATGGGCGAAGGGATAGTCGTGGCCGTCTTCCTCGAAGTTGCTGTCGTAACGGCCCGGGCCATAGGAGCAGGAGAGGCGGAAGTCCAGCTCCTTAACGTACATGTCGTTCCGATCGATATTTAGGCCGACATCGCCCACGAGGACCACGCGCCCCTTCTTGCGGCACATCTTAAAAGCTTGCGAAATGACGATATTGGAGTCTGTCGCTGCGGTAACGATCACAGCATCGGCACCCATGCCGCCGGTACGACGCAATACTGCGGCCGGGGCGTCAGCGTCGCTGGGCACGCCGTCATCGGCGCCCAGCACTTGAGCCAGGGCCACCCGATCCGCTTCGATATCACAGGCGATGACATGGCAGCCATTGGCCTTCAGCAGCTGGCATGTCATTTGTCCCAGAACGCCAAGGCCGACAACAACAACCGTTTCTCCTAACGTCGGTTCGGTACGGCGTACGCCTTGCAAAGCGATGGCACCCAAGGCGACGGTGCTGGCGGTATCGAGGCTGACATTATCCGGCACGCGTACCGCGAGGTTGCGCGGCACGTTCAGGATTTCAGCGTGATAGGCGCATTGCGAGCCGGCGACTGCGACGCGGTCGCCGACATGGAATTCCGTCACATCCGCGCCGACTGCGATGACGATGCCGGCGGCGGAATAGCCGACCGGGAAAGGCGTGCTCAGTTTGTCCTGGACGCTACGCATGGTGGCGGAGAGGCCTTCACGCGTCACTCGCCCCAGCACTTGGCGTACCCGGTCGGGTTGGCGCAACGCGCGCCGCCACAAAGGCTCGGACACGGTGCGCAGGGTCGCGAGCTCGGTCCCGCTGGAAATGCAGGAAAAGGCCGTTCGAACCAAGATGGAGCCTGCGTCCACGACGGGGTCGGGAACGTCGTGGACGACGGGGCGTCCACTGGCTAAAAGTATCTGTTTCACGCTGGGAAAGACGCCCTTCTATATGCTGAATGAAAATAAATTATTGTATCCGCAAATCTGTCTCCACGCCTAGGTCGGACGTGACTTGGCGGCCTTTATCAGCGAGGCTTGAAAGGCAGTCCGAACGGCATCTGCATCATGTCTGGCATGAGCAGTTTCGCGGGCGCGGGCATTTAGTTCTCGGCGTAGGTCTTCATCCGTCGCAAGTCGATGCAGGGCCTGTTTAAGCGCGGCGAGATCGCGTTCAGTAACTGTCAGCGCCCACCCGGCCTGCTTGGCATAAGCAACCTGGGCTACCTCGGCAGGGCCATAGGCCAGAATCGGAGTACCCACGGCAAGATAGGCTGGCACTTTGGTAGGCATTGAATAACGAATGTAGGCTACGGTATAGCTATCGAAATTCACCGGTAGCAAGAGAATATCAACCTCTTGCAGGGTGCGGAAGAACACATCGTCGTCCTGCAAGGTGTCGTGTAGCGTAATGGCGGTTCCCTGAACCAGAAGCTCGCGATGCTGTTCAGCGAGATACCTTGGGCTATAGATCTCAAGCTGTATCGCCATGCCTCCATCGGCCAGGGTCTGTACGGCCCTGCAGCAGTCGGTCAAGCTTTCGAGCTGCGCAAAATTAAAGATGGAGCCTATATAAGCTGCGCGCACGGGCTTCCCCACTGCGGTGTCAGTCTTGATGTAGCGGCTCCAGCGTTTCAGTTCGATCGCATTTTGAAAGGCCAGGAAGGGTTGGCCGTAACGCAGATGATAAGCCTCTGCCATGGCGTCTCCGATAGACAGCCGCATTGATGCCACATTCATCAGATGCTGCATAAGCCTTTCCTTCTTTCTACGCTGCCAGCCGGACAGCAATCCGCCCTGGTAGAGGACGGAAACCCAATCGTCCATGATATGAACGACCAGAGGTAGCCCGAATCGAACACGAATGAGTGCTGCCAGTTCCATCATCGCGTTGGATCCGAGGATGGTATAGAGCACGGTTGGTCGAAACTCCCTGATCCAAACTTCAAGCTCAGGGCTTAATTCCGCAGTTTCTGGAATCGCATCGCCAAAAATCCCTTTTTTTGCTATCTTCAGTACCCGGAAAAACAGGCCATGTCGTTTTCCTTCAGCCGCTGGTGCTACCGTCACATCGGTAGCTGGCTTGCCCAAGGGAATATATCGAAGATAGCCCCAGCGACGAATTTCCTTTTCGGAGAGTCGGTAATAGTGCTCACAGGTTTCATAGGTAACCGGCACAGGGTCATTGTGAACTGTCGCTAAGGCGTCCTTGGGCCAGCCGGCAAAAAGATTGCTGAACGTAATACCTCCACCCGTGGTGCGATTGAAGGCTGCGGAAGTGAGGAAGAGGACGCGGGGCTGTGACTGAGGCATGGATTCTTCTATTTCGGCTGCAAAATACTGCTGCCGTCTGATTGTTTGAATGTGCGGGACAACCCCGCTGAGTGCAGTAAACTAGGAGTCTAACAACATTAATCGGGCGACAAAACCGCCGCGCCCGATTCCAGGATTTACATATGATTCTAATCGTCGGCAAGCATAGTTATTTGGCAAAAGAATTTCTCGCTGCAAACCATTCCTTGCCGATTCGTGCCATCGGTCATGAGGGCATTTCTGATCTCGCGAATTTCGATGATGTGGACTGCATTGTCAATTTTGCCTTCGCACCGCAATTGCACAGCAAAGCTTACGACCCCGCACTCGACATCGACACCAAACTTGCTATCCAGGCGGCTGCCCGAGGCATTCATTACGTCATGCTCAGCTCGCGCAAGGTCTACCCCGCCAATCTCGAATGGAATGCCGAGGAAAGCGCTACCGTCACTGGCATAGACGAGTACGGGCGGAACAAGGTCCGCATCGAGGAAAATTTGCGCGACATGCTGGGAGCGAGGTTGACCATTCTGCGGCCCGGCAATGTCTTCGGTTACGAGATAATTCATGGCCGCCCTCGCTTTGGAGCATATCTGCTAAATCAGCTTGCCACGAGTGGGAGTATCCACCTGTCGCTTAGTCCGTTTATCCGGCGCGATATTGTTCCTGTTGATTTCTTCTGCGAAGTACTTGGGCAGGTAATTCAGACGAGGCCTAGTGGAATTTTCAATGTTGGCACGGGCGATGCAGTTGAGATTGGACGGATTGCACTATGGCTACTGGATGGTTTCGGGTCTGGAGTGCTTGTCGTGGATGGTCACGAAGAGGTGGACCAGTTCCAGCTGAACTGTACCCGTCAAAGCACTGTACTCGGCATGTCCTGCGGTCGAGAGCGGCTCGCAGAGTTCACCAAAGGCTTGGGAAGCCGGCTGGCGCGTGAGCTTGGATTGCAGCCTGTCTAAATAATATGACATCCATCTATTGCACCATTTTCGACTCCAACTACTTGCCGCGGGCATTGGCTCTTTACGCGTCCTTCGTCGAGTTCAATCGCAGCGGTCTCTTCGCTTTCGTCTGCATCGATGCTGCTGCTGCAGACATCCTGGAACCTCTTGCCATCCCACGTTCGATCATTCTTAGGCCGAGCGACTATGTGACTCCTGCATTGAAGCAAGTGGCGCCCACCCGCTCGCGCGGAGAGTACTGCTGGACCTGCAAGCCTATAGTGCTGTTGCACCTGATGGATCGATTTCCGGAAGCTTCCTGGGTCGTCTATCTCGATACGGACATGATGCTGTTCGACGATCCTGACTCAGCGTTGCCGAGCGAGGCTGCTCACTATCAACTGACGCCGCATCGTTTCCACTCATCCTTTTCGGAGTTTGCCGCAGATGCGGGAATCTATAACGCTGGCTATATGGCAGCGCGCAACACGATGCAAGGTCGCGAAGTTATTGTGTGGTGGGAGCAGCGTTGCCTGGAGAGTTGCAGCGTGGTAGTAACTGCCGAAACTTATGCTGATCAGAAATACCTGAACCGGATTCCCAGTTTGTTCCCATGGGGCGAGTCTTCAACTCACATCGGACTGAACGCGGCACCGTGGAATATCGCCAGCTACGAAGTGACGGAAAAAAACGGCAAGGTATACATTAACGATACCGCTCTCGTGCTTTATCACTTCCAGGCCCTCCACGTTTTTCGTGACGGGACTGCGACGCTCTATGCTGGCAGTTGGCGTCTACCCAAACCTTTGCGCGAGCTTGTTTATGTACCGTACTTGCTACGCTTGACAGATGCTTACGTCCTGCTCAGCAGCAGCGATGCCAGCTTTTCTCTGGGGTTGTCAACGCCCCCTGCAATTAAAGGTGGTTTTCTGTCGCGCTGCAGGCAACGCATTCAGCGGCAACGCAACCTGGTCCGCTTTCCTGTCTCCAAAAACCTGTGACTAATCACTTTATAGAGACCTGGGCATGGCTAGTACCTAACGCCATAAGCATTAGCGCTATTAATTCCTAATGACAGACGCTTCCCCAAAAGGATAAATGGTAATTCTATGTATTTGTAGCTTGCTACCGATAATGGAACACTCAATGCAATCGAGGCAATTAATATGAATATGTTGCCAGCAAATCCTTCGACGGGTGATATGCCAGCTATTACATATAAAGCTGTAAAGTGCCACAAGTAAAAGCTGTAAGAAATTTTCCCAACAAAACTGATGATTCTAGTGTCTAGAAATCCCATCGATTCCTTTGCGTAAATTGCTCCCCAGACAATAAGAGTCGCAGACAGCATAAAAACAAAATTTTTAATCTCCTTATCTGCCAGCAATGGAATTATCCAAATAGATATTGCCCCTAAGAGCGCATATATTCCGGGTCTATTTGGTTTCGACAAGTCCTTCAAATGCATTCCCAAAAAAAACGCAAAGCCATAATGCAATAGATAACCCGGCGGAACTAAGAAAACGGCGGCAATAAAGCAAATCGCCATAATTTTTTGTCCGAATCGGAAGGAGCATATTGCTAAGACTATTGGCAATAGGACCGACCATATAATTTCAATACGAAGTGTCCAAGTGACAGAATCGATTGAGGATGAGAGGCATAACAGATTTGCTGCAAGTTCTTTAAAATTTCTGGCCGGAATAAGCACGGCTTGAGCATAGGTAGTTAACCCGGGCTGGTTGGGGGCGGGAATTATGGTTTTCAGGACATAAGTCGTTATTATGACAGTAAATAATAACGGTATCAGCCTGAATGCCCGACGAACTAAATAGGCTAAATACAGTTTTACTGTAGATTTCGAGCCATCCAACTGAGCCGTAATAGAAAGGGTTAAAACATAACCACTAAGAACAAAAAATACAATTACCGGGCCACCGCCACTACCGATTAGCTGAAGCGTTTTATTCAACCAAGCAATGAATGATTCATTTACTTCAAAAATAGAGACGCTGTGATAAAGCGCAACACAAAGGGCCGCGAGGCCGCGCAAGCTCTCGAGGCGACTTATAAATTGTCTTTGCGACATAGTGCCTTACGGGAAATCAAACTAATTGCTTGTCCGTCTTATATGGCACACTCATCCTATCGAATGTGCATGGCCGGGCAAGGCTTCGAAATCGAGAAAATCCTCTTCGTCGGAACTGAGAAAATCGGTGATTTTTTTCATTTGCGCGTGCGTCAGCAATTCACTGAACGGAGTCTCGCCGAGCGCAATGTCGCGATGACGTGGATGCTTGACCGGGAAGTTGTACACATCCTCGAATAGCTCGCCATAGCGGGCCGGGCGTCCTTGGAAAATATAATATGCATATCGCTGACCAAGCTCGATCTGCGCCTCAGTCAATTGGGGAATGTTCTGGATGTTGCGGATTCGCTCGAGATACTCTTCCTTGCTGTCGGAGTCTATCGTGAAACCCTTGCCGGAGTATCTACCCGTACCTGCCGTTAGGGTCGGAATGCCGAAACTAGGCATTTCCAAGCCAACAGTGCCGCGAACCGTGATGCCGTAGTCTGACATCTTGAAGAACGAGAGTGGGCTCGTTTTTTCTTCCGGGTATACCACGCGCAAGAATTCCGGGATTTTACCAAGTGCGCGCTCAAGGGCGACAATCTCGCCATACTTTCCGGTGTAGCCGAGCTTGGCGTTGCGAAACACATTGGCCGGGTGGACTTTGAGAATCCAGTTAACGTGGGGGTTATCTTCCGCGACACGCACAGTCTCTGTCAGCCATTCTTCGAAACCACCGCTGAAGATATCCTTGCCGTAGAAGAGATTCGCATCGTTGAGGATGTGCGAATAGATGACGACGGTCTTCTTCGCCGGGTCGAGGTTCAGCTGACGGACTAATTCGTCGCGGTCGCGTTGCTTCTGATCTCCAGTGAGGTCAAGATACTTGTGCTTGAACCAAGCGCCATCCTTGTAGCCGCTTTCGAACTGCTCCATGATTGCCTGGGCATGTTGCAGGCTCCAAGGCATGCCGAGCACCGTCTCCCAGCTTTTGGCCGACAGCGAAAATGGATGATCGCGAAAGTTGTGCCAGCTGTAGCGCTTGAGCATGATCGAATTCGGCTCGTGGCAGGACACCCATTGAACATAGGGAACCTGCTTCTCCAGCGCCGCGTAGAATATTTCGGAAGTGGAAACGAAGCCTTTCTCGACACCAAGCAGGAGGTCAGGTTTGAAGCGCTCGAGAATCAGATAAGCAGCATCAGAAAATAAGGCGGAATTTTTGAGTAGCTTGCGCATGAGCCTTTCGTGCTCAGCCTCCGGGGCAATTTTTCCGTCCACGATGGTGGCGGAAAGTGTTGCCAGGCTATGCCGACCTGTATAGGCGCCGCGATAACGGAAGGTCTTGAGCCTTTCCATTAAACCAAGTTTATTAGAAAACAGCTCGTTAAGCTGCTCGCGCAACGGATTGTCTGTACGCAAGCGCAGGAACTCTTCGATTAGGACGATTTCGAAGCCGTGCAGGTCGCCATGGTAGGCGGATACGAGGTGGCGGCAGTTGAGGTTGGTCAAAACCACGATCCGGTAGCCGCGCTGCTGCATGGCGCGAGCAATCATGCCCTCCAGCTTCACGGTATAGGGAAGCGGCAGGAAACTCACAAGCAGAAGTGTCTTCTGCTGCGGCACGGCCGGAACAGGAGCCGGATGCTGGCGAAGCCAGCGGGACATTTTCTCAAGATCCTCCCTGTCTTCTGAAGCCAGCGTTGCGGGTTTGGTAAACCTGCGCCAAGCCGCTCGTGGCGCCAGCAGCAGATTGACCAGCGCAGAACGCAGAGAAAGGGGGATTCGCGTAGCTTTCATGTATTGCGTGTTCCTGAGGCTCGTTCTTTGAGCAGTGCCGCAATCAGCGGGAGGTCAGCATGTCTGCCGAAAGCATCTCTCCTGCAGCAATGTCCCGCTGAGCATTAAGGCCCAAAATTTTAGCGGTATGAGCAGGTGAAATCCCAGTTCCAGGACGCTGGGCAATGAGCATGCCGGCAGTAAGCCGGGCCCCGCGCGGAATGGCCACGGCGGCAGTCAGGCTCTTGCGTGCCCATTGCATCGAGCGACGTTCGTCTTCGCTCAGATACTTGGGGCCGCCGCCGCGCGCTTTTTCGATAGTGCGGATATCGTTCACGAAGCCTTTGAAATTGGCCGGGTCACATGACACCTTCCAGTCCTGCGCGTTCGGAATATCCCGGTCAATAGTGATGTGCTTCTCGATGATGTCGGCGCCAAGAGCTACCGCGGCAAGACACACGGCAGTGCCCTCGGTGTGGTCCGAATACCCGACGGGCCCCGGGAAAAACTCGCGTATCTGGTCCATCACGCGAAGATTGATCAACTGCGGCGCAGCCGGATAGCTGGTTACGCAATGCAGAACTGCCAACTGGGTACAACCACTGTCAGCCAGAACATTGATGGCGTCCTGAATCTGCGCTATCTCGTACATTCCAGTGGAAAGGATCACCGGTTTTCCGCGCCTGCCAATATTGGCAAGAAAGGGCCAGTTTTCCAGTTCGCCGGAGCCGATCTTGAAAGCGGGAATATCCAGTTCGCCATCTAGAAAATCGAGGGCTGTTTCTTCATGCGGAGTACATAAAAAGGGAATAGAGCGCTGGCGGCAGTAAGCCTGCATTTCGCCAATGGCCGCATCCGGCATTTCCTTACTGCGCAGACGCTCTCGCCAGTCCGGCGCGGAAGGACCCACGAGCACATCGGTACGATAATGCTGTGTTTTATAGACGTCCGCACCTGCGTCCAAAGTCATATCTATGAGCTGGCGTGCCTTGTCCATCTGGCCAAAGTGAGAGACCCCGCCCTCAGCAATGATGTAACAAGGCTCTCCGGGGCCTATACGGCGCCCGGCAATTTCGATATGGCTGGGGAACGCCATCTTACTTTTGTTTCCACTTGACGTTGGGATTCAGAACGTCTGTATCGATGCGATTGCGGTGGCGCTGGGCAAACTCGATCATCTGCGCGACTACGTCATCGGAGAGAAGGTACGGTTTGAGGCCCAGCTCAGGCAAAGCCGAATGGATTGCATGGTAATAGTGATCTTCCAGCTCGACGCGAGGGTTGCTGATGTGGTCGACGACTGGCTTAAGGCCCTGTGCTTTGGCCACGCGCTCGACGCGCTGTGCCAGATCATTAATCGAGAACTGTTCGGTAAACTGGTTGAACACGCGGAACTCACCGCGAGCAGCAGGATTCAGTAGGGCCAGCTCAACGCATTGCAGGGTATCGCGGATGTTCAGGAATCCGCGCGTCTGGCCACCTGCGCCGTAGACTGTCATGGGCGCCCCGTGCACAACCTGTGCGACAAAACGATTGAGGACGGTGCCGAACACAGCGTCGTAGTGGAAGCTCGTACCGAGATCCTCGTGCATGCGGGTTTCATCGGTGTCGGTACCGTACACCACGCCCTGGTTCAAGTCGGTGACGCGCATGCCCCAGATGCGGCAGGCAAATTCGAGGTTAGCCGAATCGTGTACTTTGGAAAGGTGATAGAAGGACCCCGGCTTCTTGGGATAGAGCATGCGATCCTTCCGGCCCTTGTGCTCGATCTCGATCCAGCCTTCCTCGATATCGATATTAGGCGTGCCGTACTCGCCCATGGTGCCAAGCTTGACCATATGAATATCGGGGTTGATGCTCTGCATGGCGAACATCAGGTTCAGTGTTCCCACCACATTATTGCGTTGGGTATGCACACACTTGTCGCGATCGATCATGGAGAAAGGTGCGGATGGTTGCTCAGCGTAATGCACGATGGCGTCAGGTTCGAACTGCTCCAGCACCTTGTATACAAAGCGATGATTTTCAGCGATATCGCCTATGAAAGTCTGGATCTTCTTGCCGGTCAACGATTCCCAACGTTTTACGCGCAGTTGCAAGGGGCGCACGGCGGCTAGGGGTTCAACGCCGATTTCGGCCTCCCAGTAGCGTTTGAGCATGTTGTCGACAACGCCAACTTCATGCCCCTTGTTGGACAAGTACATTGCAGTCGGCCAACCCAGATAACCGTCGCCGCCGAGAACCAGAATCTTCATCGCTTGTTCCTATAAAAACATCAAATTACTGCGCCCTGCCCCGTAATCGGGTCCGAACACCGCATAAATCACTCAACGCCATCTTGGCCAATCGGCAAAGATACCCTAAATCAGACCTTAACTGAAGGCTGCTTGCTGTTCCCGGCTAAAAATATGGCTTGGATCTCCGGACAATCGAATATCACTCCCTGATACCGCTGCTCGGGAGGTATAGTGAGTCATCAGTATGAGGTTGCAGCCAGTCGGCGCGCGGAAACTTGTGATGGAAGCGATGCTCACAAGGGACGCAGATCGCAGACTCAAGGGAGGTTTCGTCGCCAGCACGCACCTCACCGATGATCTTCAGGTTTGCATCGCTGCCACAGATTGGGCAAGGGTAACGCTCATAAATTTCTTGTCTTGGGGTTTCCGCGCCGTGGCCAGCTAGCTTGACTTGTTTGATATATAAATCCATGGTTTTTCCAGATTAATTGCCCGTAAATTGTACCAGCCCGGCCCTCAAAATTGCCTCTGCTAGTATCAGATCCGATGGAACATCCAGATCGAAGTTGTAGGGCCATTTGATGGTCACGCCGACCGAAGGTTGGGCAAAGAAATCCGCTCCCGTCAATAAGGCATGTGGCTTCGTTGCCACAAGATTGCCGAAGCAAAAATACTTCGGCTTTAGCTGCTTATTGAAGGCTTTCTTTCTCTCCTCCGCAAACACAAAGCCCGTTCTACCATCATCGAAGAAACGTTGATTCCAAGCGTGCGCATTGTGTGGAACCGGCGTAATAGTCTGACCTGAGTTGCAGTCGGGATCCGAAAGCATCGCATCCAGCAAGGCAATAATATGTACTGGCAGCAAAAAAGGACTGGTCGGCTGAACCAAGGCCAGAAGGTCTGGCTCGCTCTCGTTGCGCGTAAGGAAATCGCGGGCGACATCGGCAACCGCAGCTTCATCCGTCGCCAGCATCGGGGGACGTTGATCTACCTCGATACCAGCTTTCATGGCCACTGCGGCAATTTCGTCATCATCAGTCGAGCAAACGATGCGCTCGAAACGGCCCGAGCGCACAGCGGCATCGATGCCATATTCAATCATGGGCCGGCCGCCCAGAGGCACCAGATTCTTGCGCGGTATCGACTTTGAGCCACCGCGTGCCGGGATCAGGGCCCATGGACCCGTCTGCCGCTTGCTCATTCGCCTTCCTCACCGATAATGCCGAACGCCTGGCAGGCGGCCACAATAACGCGGCGCTCAGTCTCGGTCCAGGCATCCACAGTAGATCCCCCGATATGCGGGGTCAGGATCAGGTTGTCATGCTCGCGTGCGTAACGGGCCACGGGCGTGTCGGCAAAATGATCGGAAAAGTCTAAGCGATACTCGCCATCCACCGTATCGAGCGCAGCAGCCCACAGGTGTCGACTGACTAGGAGGTCGAGCAATGCATCGGTGTCCAGCAACTCGCCGCGTGCTGTATTGACCACGATGGCTTGAGCCGGCAGCGCCTCCAATATGCTACGGGAAACCAGGCCGCGCGTTTTCTCGTTGGCCACCGCATGCAGGCTAAGAACGTCGGAGCGGCGCGCTAGCTCGAGCAGATCGTGCATACGGCCGGGTGCATCGGCAACATAAGGATCGTACCAAGCGACTTGCATGCCCATGGCGGTGGCCACGGCAGCTACCTTGCGCCCCAGTCGGCCATAGCCGACGAGACCGAGGCGCAAACGCGACATCATGCGTGGAGCTCCCCAGGGGCGACGGTCCCAACGTCCCGAGACGGCAGCGCCATGCGCGGCAGGAATACGCCGTGAGGCGGCTAGCATAAGCCCGATGGCGTGTTCGGCGGTAGGCGTGATAGTGTCCAGAAAAGCTTGCTGGTCATGCAGAGCACAGACGGCGATGCCGCGCTCGGCAGCTGCTTGCAAATCGATATGCGGAACCCCCGTCGTATTCGAGGCAATTGCCTTGAGGCGCAGGCATTTTTGCATGCGTGCCGCATCGACGCGGAAGCCCAATGGGGCAAACAGCAATTCGGCGCGCGCCAGCACTTCGTCGGAGCTGGCATCCGGATGTTCGAGTTCCAGCAGTTCAAAATGCCTTGCCAGAAGGGCCAGATTTTGCGGCTGGTACTTGAGGATTCTGTAATAGAGGGCAACTGGCTTCATGGTTCTCAGTATGTCATGCGCTTGATCATTAGCTGCTTGTCCAGTACCGCTTCCTTCAGTACTGTGACGATGCGTTCCCCGGCATGGCCATCGCCGTAGGGCTGGCTACAATTCTGAACCTGCTCACGAAACTCCACATTATGCAATGCGGTCTGCAACGTAGCGCGGATCGTCTCGCGCTCATGCGGTGCGTGAATCACGTTTTCGGCGTGCAGTCTCCCTTCCTGCCGGCGCCCGACATTGATGGTGGGCAGACGGAAAGTCGGGGTCTCGATAATCCCGGCGGAGCTGTTGCCGACAAACACCGAAGCCATGGCGAGCAGGCCCCAGAAAATTGGTGCGTCGAGATTGACGCGAACTCGGAACTGCGGACCCACGGCCAGCTCCTCGATGGCTTGAATGATGCCGCCGTAGCCAACATCGGAGCAAGGGTGCACCACGACAGTCTGGTAGCCCAGTTCGCGCACCGGGATCAAAGTCTCTACCATCTGCTGATAGGCAGCATCGGGCGCCGTGGTTTCGGAATGCTGCAGCACCACCACAATAGGTTTGGCAGGATCGAGATCGAGTAGGCTTGAAACCTCTTCACGACTAGCGTACTGGCCGGCGACGATGAGATCGATATGGTTATCGCCAACGACATGTACACGCCAGGGCTCCTCGCCCATACCGAGAATGCGCTCACCGCTTTCCTGCGTCGAAGGGAAGTGCAGATGCGACAGCTTGGTCACGGCATGACGCACCTGCTCGTCCACCGAGCCTGAAATGTCGCCGCCTTGCAGGTGAGCGACCGGGATGCCGAGCGAAGTCGTGGCCATGGCGGTAGCCAGTACTTCGCCGCGATCTCCGTACAATATGCAGATATCTGGGCGCAACTCGGCCAGCACGTCGCTCATCCGCGTCAGACATACACCCAGGGCGCGCGCTCTATCCACCGGCAAGTCGCCCTGTTGCTCCATGTCAACCGCAGCGGCGATCTCAAACTCCTGTTGCACCTCGGCAATGGTATTGCCGAACTTTGCGCTGACATGCTGATCCGTCACCACCAACTGCAACTCAATGTCCGGATCATCACGCAGAAGGCGCAACATAGGCTTCATGGCGCCAAAGCCGCCCCGTTTGCCTGTAAGAACAAAGATTTTGCGTGGCCGGGCTTCGCCAGTTTGGAGTTCAGGATTGTTCATTTCTCTTCTATGTCTGAGTAGCTACAGACGCGATGCACGCGTCCATCGAGCAGTTCGACGATTTGCGTGCACTTCTTCAAAGTGGAAAGACGATGCGCAATGGTCAACACGGTCAACTCCGCGCTAAGTCCGTCAATGGCCTGCATCACCGCTTCCTCGGTTTCGGTGTCGAGCGCGCTGGTAGCCTCATCGAAGATGATTAATTTGGCTTGCTTGTAGAGTGCCCGGGCAATACCGATGCGTTGACGCTGTCCGCCGGAGAGGCGTACGCCGCGCTCGCCAACGAAGGTTTTGTACTTTTGCGGGAGTGATTCAACGAAGTCGGCGTTCTGTGCCTGTTGTGCGGCGCGGCGTACTCGTTCGCGGTCAATCTTGTCGGTTATTATGCCAAATGCAATATTTTCCTCAATCGAAGCGTCGACAAGAAAAATTGCCTGCGGTACATGCGCAATATGCTGTTGCCAAGCTCGGCTGTTGGCTGCAGTTACCGGCACGCCGTCAATTTCCAGGGTGCCCCCTGTCGGCTGCAAGAGAGCCATGACCACATCCAGCAGCGTGCTCTTGCCGCTACCGGTCGCGCCGATGAAGCCGACGCGGCTTCCCTTGTCGATGGTCAGGTCTATCCCGTCCAGCACTTGCGGCGTCGCCGGGCTGTAGCGGAAGGAAAGTCGATGGAGGCGAATCTCGCGCTCGAAAGCCAGAGGGGTTTCGTCCTTATGTCCGGCATGTTCCGGCATGGGTTGGTCGAGCAGATCCAAGGCAGCGCGCAACGAGGCCTTACCGCCGAGGATGGTGGTCCATGCAAGGTACACTTGCTGTAACAATGGCAGTAGGCGCTGCGCGCCTAGTGCAAGGGCACCGAGAATGGGAATGGCGTCGCTAACGCCGCTGGGTCGCTGCGAAAGCGTGTATGCCAGCCCCGCAATCAGCACCATGCCCAAGGCTTCCATGAAATAACGGGGACTGAAACCGATGAAAGCATTGTTGGCCTGTGCATTACGCATGGGCAAGTCGGCGGAGCGGTATTTTCGGCAATAAGTCGGCTGGGTGCCATCGATTAGCACATCGCGTATGCCGCCAAGCCCTTCCTGAAGCGCCTTAATAACTTGGCTTGATTCCTGGGCAATGCGCTGGCTGTTGGCATCTAGGCGTCTCCGTACAAGGCGAATGATAACTACGTAGATGGCGCCGAAACCACCAAAGCTTAGCAATGCAATAACCGGATCAATCCACAGCAATACCAATAAAATGGTGAAGAGAATGATCCCGGAACCGATCAGATTCAAGCACATCAGGATGATGACGGTCACCATATCGGTACGCTTTACGATGCTGGTAACAATCTCGCTGCTATGGCGAGCGACATGCACGGCATAGGGCTGATACAAGGTGCGCTCATACATTTCTATGCTCAAATCAGCTCCAGTCGCATAGGAGTATTTGGTGCTGGCCCAGTACATCAAAAGCCGCGAACCCGTCGCGCCAAGCGCGAAGAAAACGAACATCAGTGTCAGTGGTAACAATAGGCCCTGAGGAGATGTAAAGCCCATTGCCTGCAGTATTGGCGCGGCCAGATGGTGTTCGAACAGCCTCTGTGGTGCCGTCAGCACTACGAGGAAGGGCAGGACCGCGCCGATGCTGAAAATTTCAGCGAAGGAAGCGAGCACCATCAAGCCAAGCAGCAGCAGAAACTGACTTCGTCTGCGCGCGCTGATATGGTGCCAGAGCAACAGCAACAGCTCAGAAATGGGCTGCGCTGACGGTACATTCGGCTGAGTCACGCACTTGCTCCAAGGCTTTGCTGATAGGCGTGGTAGGTCTTGCGTAGCCCTTCGGTTAGCCCCGTTTGCGATCGCCATCCCAGCTTGGCAAGCCGCTCTACATTCAAGAGCTTGCGCGGTGTACCATCCGGTTTTGATGCGTCAAATACAATCTCACCCGCAAACCCCACAGTCTGCATGATTTGCTTGGCCAGTTCGCGAATGGTCACGTCCGTACCTGTGCCGACGTTGTAGATTCCGTCAACAATGTCATCGCGTTCCATCAGAAAGATACATGCGTCGGCCATATCGTCGACATAGAGGAATTCACGCATGGGTTTGCCGGAACCCCAGACTTGTAATGATTTTTCTCCCCGCAGCTTGGCTTCATGTGCTTTGCGAAGCAACGCTGGAAGTACATGCGAATTGTTGAGGTCATAGCTGTCATTTGGGCCGTAAAGATTGGTCGGCATTACGCTGACGTAGCGGCGCCCGAACTGGCGGTTGTATGACTCGCAGAGCTTGATGCCCGCGATCTTGGCGATGGCGTAGGGCTCATTGGTTGCCTCCAACGGGCCACTCAGTAGATATTCCTCGCGGATGGGCTGAGGGCAATCACGCGGATAGATGCAACTAGAACCCAGAAAAAGGAGGCGTTCCACGCCGGCGGTATGGGCCGCATGAATTAGATTAGCCTCGATTTGTAGATTCTGATAAATAAAGTCAGCTCGGTACAGATTGTTGGCCTGTATGCCGCCGACCTTGGCTGCCGCAATATAGATATACGCTGGTTTTTCATTCGTTATGAAATCGCTTACAGAGCTTTGGTCCAGAAGGTCAAGCTCATGACGCGAACGAGTCAGGATATTGCTGTATCCCTTGGATTCTAGACTACGAACGATAGCAGAACCGACCATGCCGCGATGGCCCGCCACGAAAATCTTCGCCTTCTTGTCCATGCTCATTCGTGGTAATCGTAGGCTGAGAAGCCGTGCTTCTTGACCAGTTCGTCACGCTCCGCGCTCTTTAGGTCTTCATGTACCATTTCTTTTACCAGCTCAGCGAAGCTTGTGCGCGGCGTCCAGCCGAGTTGCTGCTTTGCCTTGGTCGCGTCGCCAAGCAGGGTCTCGACTTCGGTGGGGCGAAAGTATTTTGGGTCGACTGCTATGATGGGGTGACCAGGTTTCAAATGCGGCAAGGGTGATTCCAAACATCCCTTTTCTTCTATCCCGCTGCCTTCCCACCGAATTTTAATTCCAAGCTCCGTTGCGGCAGCGTTGACGAAGTCGCGCACACTGTATTGAACACCAGTGGCAATAACGAAATCTTCGGGCTTCTCCTGTTGAAGCATAAGCCACTGCATTTCGACATAGTCGCGTGCATGGCCCCAGTCGCGCTTGGAATCGAGATTGCCCAAATAAAGGCAATCCTGCAGACCTAGCTTGATGCGCGACAGCGCTCGCGTAATTTTGCGCGTAACAAACGTCTCGCCCCGTATCGGGGATTCATGGTTGAACAAAATGCCGTTGCAGGCATACATGCCATAAGCTTCACGGTAATTCACCACAATCCAGTAGCCATAAAGCTTGGCAACGGCATAAGGGCTTCTGGGATAAAAGGGTGTAGTTTCTTTTTGCGGAGTCTCCTGGACGAGACCGTAGAGTTCGGAAGTACTGGCCTGGTAGAAACGGGTTTTCTTTTCCAAGCCAAGAATACGGATGGCTTCCAGGATGCGCAGGACGCCCAGTGCATCCGAGTTGGCGGTGTATTCAGGCTCTTCAAACGAAACAGCAACATGGCTCTGGGCTGCAAGGTTATAGATTTCATCAGGCTGTATCTGTTGGATGATGCGAATGAGAGATGAGGTATCGGTCATATCGCCATGGTGGAGAAAGAAGCGGACATTTTTCTCGTGGCGGTCCTGATACAGGTGATCGATACGATCGGTATTGAAAAGCGATGTGCGGCGCTTGAGCCCGTGAACGACATAACCCTTCTTGAGTAGAAATTCAGCCAAATAGGCTCCATCTTGGCCGGTAATTCCTGTAATCAGCGCAGTTTTACTCATTATTTATTTGCCTAATGTCGATTGTAGTCATCCTCGAGGCGAAGGATGTCATCCTCACCCAGATAGCTACCGGATTGCACTTCAATAATTTCTAAGGGAGTATCGCCCGGATTGGTCAACCGATGAATTTGCCCGACCGGGATATAGGTGGACTGATTTTCACCTAGCACCAGCGTCTTATCGCCGCAGGTAATTTCCGCGGTACCTTTTACGACCACCCAATGCTCCGCGCGATGATGGTGCTTTTGCAAACTCAAACTAGCTTTGGGTTTGACCTGGATACGTTTGACTTTGAAGCGAGTGCCTTCATCAACACTGTCGTACCACCCCCATGGGCGATAGACTTTTCGATGGAGTGCATGTTCTTCTCGATGACATTCGCTCAATTGCTCGACTATGGTTTTGACGTCTTGGCTACGCGACAAATTGGCCACCAGTACGGCATCAGCAGTCTCTACGACGACTAGGTTTTCCACTCCAACCAATGCAACGAGACGGCTGCTGGCGTGGACTAAGGTGTTACGGCTGTTGCTGGTGAGCACATCGCCATTATGGGCATTGCCTAGCGTATCTTTGGGCAACACTTTCCAGACAGCATCCCAAGCGCCCAAATCGTTCCAACCAGCATCTAGAGGCGCCATCGCGATGGGAAAGGCACTACCTGGGCATCGCTCCATCACCGCATAGTCGATCGATTGGCTAGGTATGGCAGAAAATTCTGCTTCGCCTGGTCGAATGAATGCGTGATCGTAATCGCGTTTATCCCAGGCGAGCCGAGAGGATTCCGCGATATCAGGGCGAAATGTGTTGAGCGCAGCTAGCCATGTTGATGCCTTGAGGACAAAGATACCTGCATTCCAGAAGTAGTCTCCCGTATTAACATATTGCTGAGCGGTAGCGGCATCCGGTTTTTCTACGAATCGTTGTACTGCCAGTATCGATTTTTTTTTGTCAGCTTCTGCCTGAATGTAACCGTAGCCAGTTTCGGGGCGATCCGGCGCAACGCCCAAGATCACAATTTTTCCTTGCTCAGCCTCTCGAATAGCGGATTGAAGTGTCAGTGTGAAGATATCTTCATTAACGATTGTTTGGTCGGCTGGAGTAACGACCAGAATCGGATCGGAGCCGGCCTCACATGCTGCAAGCCCAGCAAGGGTAAGTGCGGGAGCGGTATTTCGAGCAACAGGCTCCAGGAGGATTTTGCTCGCCTCGATCCCGGATTCGCGCAGTTGCTCTGATGCCAGAAAGCGATGCTCATCGTTAGTGACAACGATCGGAGCAGCCACAGTAATATCGTCGGCATTAAGCCCGGCGAGGCGCCGGGCTGCGAGTTGGAATAGGCTTTCTTCCCCGGTAAGGCAAAGAAATTGTTTCGGGAAACCAGCACGTGAAAGCGGCCAAAGCCGTGTACCGGTGCCGCCGCAGAGTATGACAGGTTGAACCGCGAGGGAACTCATAAACGCCACAGACTAACTTGCTCTTTGTGTGACCGCACAGCAGGGTAAGCAGCCTTTATGTCCATGAATACGCCGGTAGGTTTGAGCTTCGTCAATAGCTCGCTAACTGGCATGTCCAAATATTGTCGGTGCGAAACAGCTGCAATAAGTGCCTCTGCTTCCGGCAATTGCTCCCATGTGGTTAACTGGATGCCGTATTCATGTGCGGCCTCCTCCGGCTCGGCGATTGGGTCATGAACTATCATTTCACAACCATATTCCATAAGTTCCCGGATTAGATCTGCAACTTTCGAGTTGCGTAAGTCCGGGCAGTTTTCTTTAAAGGTGAGGCCCAGAACAATTACTTTTGCGCCCTTGATATTGCTTCCAGCGCTGATCATTTGCTTGACGGTCTGCTGTGCTACGTATGCGGCCATGCTGTCGTTGATGCGCCGGCCAGCAAGAATGACTTGGGGATGATAGCCAAGCATCTCGGCTTTATGAGTGAGATAGTAAGGATCAACACCAATGCAGTGCCCGCCAACCAGACCAGGACGGAAAGGCAGGAAATTCCACTTGGTACCAGCTGCCTGCAGGACCTCAAGTGTGTCGATACCGAGCTTGTCAAAGATGATTGCCAATTCATTCATGAGCGCGATATTGAGATCGCGCTGAGTGTTCTCGATGACTTTGGCAGCTTCTGCTACTTTGATGGAAGTCGCGCGATGAACGCCGGCGGTGATAACTGATTCATAGAGATCACCAACAATCTTGAGCGTGGCCTGATCATCCCCCGATACGACTTTTACGATTCGGGTAATCGTACGTTCCTTGTCCCCAGGATTGACTCGCTCAGGGCTATAGCCGACATGGAAGTCCTGCTTCCATTTCATGCCTGAATGTTGTTCGAGCAATGGAATGCATACATCTTCCGTCGCCCCAGGGTATACGGTGGATTCGTACACTACGATGGCACCCTTTTTCATGTGCTTGCCAACTGCTGTGGAGGATCCAACCAGCGGCGAGAAGTCCGGAATATGCGCTTCATCGACTGGAGTAGGCACTGCGATGATGATGACATCCGCTAGGCTAATAGCCTTCGCGTCGGTGGACACAGTAAGTTTCGTAGCCGCTTTAAGCTCTTCCGTACTAACTTCGCCTGTGGGGTCACAGTAATTCCTGTAGTTGGCAATTTTGGACTCGGAGAGGTCATAGCCGATGGTGCGGTATTTCTTGCCGAATTCAACGGCCAAAGGTAGGCCGACATAGCCTAGACCAACGATTGCAACGATTGTATTTTCGGAAATCGTCATGATTACACCTTGTAATAGCTTCGATACCAAGCGACAAAGCGGGCAATACCCTCCTCAATCGCTGTCGCGGGTTTGTAGTGAAACTGTTCGACCAAGTCATCGACATCAGCATGTGTATCGGGAACGTCGCCAGGCTGCAGTGGAAGAAGATCCATATCAGCTTTCTTGCCAATTGCCTTTTCGAGAGCGGCGATGTAGTCCATCAGCTCGGTTGGGCAATTGTTGCCGATGTTATATACACGCCAAGGTGCTTTGCTGCTAGCGGGGTCCGGTTGATCGCCATTCCACTCAGGATTTGATGGCGCAGGGCGATCGAGGATGCGGATGACACCCTCGACTATGTCGTCAATGTAGGTGAAGTCGCGGCGATGCTTGCCGTAATTGAAAACCTGAATCCTCTCGCCTGCGAGGATGGCCCGGGTGAATTTGAAGAGTGCCATGTCCGGGCGACCCCAGGGGCCATAGACGGTAAAGAAACGCAAGCCCGTGGTCGGCATACCATACAGGTGACTGTAGGTGTGGGCCATCAGTTCGTTTGATTTCTTGCTGGCGGCGTAAAGGGAAAGTGGATGGTCGACATTGTCGTGCACAGAAAAGGGCATCGCAGTGTTAGCCCCATACACGCTGGAACTGCTGGCGTAGACCAGATGATCAACATCATTGTGGCGGCATCCTTCAAGAACGTGCGCGAAACCAACGATGTTGCTATCGATATAAGCCATGGGGTTTTCAATCGAGTAGCGTACGCCTGCTTGGGCGGCAAGATTGACCACTCGTTGTGGCTTGTGGCAGGCAAAGCAATCTTCGATAGCATTGCGATCGGCGAGGTCGATGCGTAAATGGGTATAGTTTGGGTGGCTTGCGAATCGCGCTAAACGGGCTTCTTTGATGGCAGGATCATAGTAGTTGTTGTGGTTGTCGATACCTACGACCGTGTCGCCACGTTCCAGAAGCTTTAAGGTCAGCGTTGACCCTATGAACCCGGCTGCGCCAGTAATGAGTACTTTCATATCCAGTTGCTTCGATAAGAATCGGGAGTGAGCATCCTGGTTCCCAAGCACGTAAACGAAGCTGCGTGGCGATCGGCAACAATTACCTCAGCATTCGAAAGGCGCACACAAACCTTGGTGATAATGCCGATTATCACTGAGACTTACCCTTCGCAGAATCCATCTCGCCCTTCAAAACTTTGATCTCTTGCTGCAGTGCTTCATACTCCGCCAGTTTTCGCTTTAGAAATTCCGCTGTCAGCCTCGACTTCTCAGCCATCCCGGCTGGGGTGAGTAAATACGAGTAATGTAGCTTTTTCTTGCTCCGAGTAAAATTATGTATCTTAACCCAGCCCTTTCCCACCAATGCCTGGAGACAGAAATTGATACTGCCAAGGCTAATACCCAATTCGCGAGCCAGAGCTCTCTGGCTGACCTCTGGCGTTTGATGTAGACGGCGCAACACTTCAAGCCGGATTTCCTCCTGGAAACCGGCCAGTTTCTGAATTGGGGATATGAGACTCAAAGTAATCTAGGCACGCTACCGCCATGCTGTTTCACGTTCAGCAAGCGCGGTCAAAGGGTCGGGCGGGGCGGATGATATTAAGTACGACAAGGTTGCTACCGCTCGTTCGCTTGCCGAACATAATTGTGTCACATACTTAATACCTTTGAAAAAGTTTTTTCCAAACAGGCAGCTTTCTCAGTCGATCTTGCGCAAACTGGTTGGCGCCGTGTGCGCACTCACCGATTTTCCAAGTATCTCGATCAGCACCATAACCCGATGTTCGCCATTAGCCATTTGGTAGATCGCCTCGATGCCTGTAAACGGCTCTTCGATCAAGCGCACGCGCTCACCAGGCTTGAATAGTCGCTTCGGCTTGCTGTGGGCCGACTCCTCCTGTGTCCGCAACAGATCGATCAGCGCATCATCCACCCTCGCTGGCTCGATTCCGAAACTTACCAGATGGCTGACGCCTTTGGTCGAACGGATCGGTGCCCAACTCTTGGCCGAATTGCTTTGCCCTAGCCGGATGAATAGATAGCCAGGAAACAGCGGTTCGTCAGAAACCACTATCGACCTCTGATGAAGTTTTTCCGAAGATATGGTGGGGAGGTAGCACCGATATCCCTGCCGGGCGAGATTTTCCAGAGCTCTCTTTTCTTGGCGGGGCTTGGTCTGGACGAGATACCAACTCAATATCGCCTCCAAGGGTAATCATCAAGTAACAGCATTTTACTCTTCGGTATTGTTGTACAGGAATGAAGTCGTTCTGTTTAAGTCACACTGATTTCTCTTGTTTTGAAATCGCTAGCATTTGCAGAACTGAGGGGAGGGGGCTTAGGGAAACTGGAGTTGCATCACATAAAAATAGTGGTGGCCAGGGGCAGAATCGAACTGCCGACACGCGGATTTTCAATCCGCTGCTCTACCAACTGAGCTACCTGGCCAAGTCTGCGGCCCTTGATGGGCAACAGGAGGCGGGATTATAGCAAACTCGTTGCCGCTGGCAAACTCAATTTCTTTCCGGGGCGTTTGACTCCATCCCTTGGGTAGGGTACAAACCTCAACTTTCCCGTTCATCGGATTTGTTCCGCCTCCTGACATGTCATTCCGCTTCAATATTCCGTCCATTGCCGATGCCGCTCTGCATGCTGCCTTGCAGTCCAAGATCGATACCAAGACCAAGCCTTTGGGTGCGCTGGGCCGGCTGGAGCGCCTGGCCTTGCAGGTCGGCCTGGTGCAGCAGACCCTGCAGCCGCGACTTGCTGCACCGACGATGCTGGTGTTCGCCGGCGATCATGGCGTCGCGTCGGCCGGGGTCAGCCCCTATCCGCAGGAGGTGACGCGGCAGATGGTACTGAATTTTCTGGCCGGCGGCGCGGCTATCAATGTTTTCGCGCGGCAGAATGGCATGGCGGTACGGGTGGTGGATGCTGGGGTTAATTACGATTTCGGTGCTTTCGAGGGCCTGACAAACGCCAAAATCGATTTCGGCACCCGCAATTTTCTGGAAGCACCGGCGATGACACAGGCGCAATGTATGGAAGCGATGGCAAAAGGCGCGGCGCTGGCGGAGGAGGAAGTTGCGCGCGGCAGCAATGTATTGGGATTCGGCGAAATGGGCATCGGCAATACCTCGTCCGCCGCGCTCATCACCAGCATGTTGTGCCAATTGCCGCTGGAGCAGTGCGTCGGGCGCGGTACCGGGCTGGACGATGTCGGGCTGCAGAAGAAGCGGCAGTTGCTGGCAACGGCGCTGGATAAGCATGCGGTCGGCCATGATCCGCTCGATGTGCTCGCCGCGTTCGGCGGCTTCGAGATCGCGATGATGGCCGGTGCCATGCTGGGCGCGGCGCAACGCCGGGCGCTGTTGCTGGTGGATGGTTATATCGCGACTGCCGCACTTCTGGTGGCGGCCAGCCTGTACCCCACGATCAAGGATTACTGCGTGTTCGCGCATGAATCCGGCGAACCGGGGCACGCGCGGCAACTGGCCTGGCTGGGCGTGGAGCCGCTGCTGTCGCTGGATATGCGCCTGGGCGAAGGCACCGGCGCGGCGCTCGCCTATCCTTTGGTGCAGGCGGCGGTGAATTTCCTCAACGAGATGGCATCGTTCGAATCGGCCGGCGTGAGCGAGCGTAGCAACTAGGTAGATGCGCGAATTCCGGCTTTTCTTTACCGCGCTGATGTTTTTCACGCGCATTCCGTGTGCGCGCTGGGCAGGGCACGCGGTAGAGGATCTCAATCGTGCTGCGCGCTATTTTTCGTGGGTCGGTGTTCTGGTCGGGTTGGTGGCTGCCGGCGTTTATGTGATCGCGCATTGGTTTTTCCCGCAGGAAATTGCAGTGCTGATCAGCATGATAGCCACGCTGCTCCTGACGGGCGCTTTTCACGAGGATGGTCTGGCTGACGCCGCCGATGGCCTTGGAGGTGGGTGGGATAAAGAGCAAGTGCTCGCCATCATGCATGACTCGCGACTGGGCAGTTACGGTGCGCTGACGCTTTGTATTGCCTTGTTGCTCAAATTCCAGACCCTCGTGCATCTGGAGTCGAACTTGATACCGCTTACGCTTGTTGCCGGACATGCGCTCAGCCGGTTTTTTGCTGTGCTGGTAATCGCGACGCAGGAATATGTGCGCGAGGCAGGCAAGGCAAAGCCGCTGGCGACGCGCCTATCCAAAGGGGGGGTAGCGATTGCGGCGATAGGTGGATTGTTCCCGCTGATATGGCTGCCCCCCCATTTGCTCTGGTCACTGGTGCCGGTTACCCTGGTCTGGTTTTGGTTCGGCCAAAAGCTGAGGCGTCGGCTGGGTGGCTATACCGGCGATTGTCTGGGCGCGATGCAGCAATTGTGCGAAATCGCGTTTTATCTTGGTATTCTTGGATTGAGCGCCTGATGGAACTGTATCTGGTTCGCCATCCTACGCCTGCGATTTCGCCCGGCGTCTGCTATGGCCACGCCGAACTTGATTTGCACGAAAATGCCGTGGTTGAAATTACGCAGGTGCAGGACAAACTCGCGCATGTCGTTCCAGCTGCCCTATACACCAGCCCATTGCGACGATGCCGGTTGCTGGCCGAGGCATTTCCCTGGGGCGTGGCGCAGCTGGATGCCCGGTTGAAGGAGCTGCACTTTGGCGAATGGGAACTCAAGCGCTGGGATGCCCTGTCGCGTGACAGTCTCGATATCTGGGCCGAACGGTTTGTGCACCAAGCGCCTCCGGGAGGTGAATCCTTCCAAATGTTGTACGACCGTGCGCTGTCATTTTTCAACGAGTGCGTAGATCGCCACCTTGGCAAGGCGGTGGTGGCCGTGACGCATGCCGGAGTCATACGTGCGCTGCTGGCGCATGCGGTTAAACTGCCGCTGGAAAATGTGCCCGGGTTTAAACTGGATTTCGGTAGCGTGACCAAACTGGTCGTTAGCGAATCGCATATCGACGTCGCCTATGTCAACCGCTAGCTGCCCTGCTCTGCTGATTGCAGCCCCTGCCTCTGGCGCAGGGAAAACCAGCGTCACCGCGGCGCTGGCGCGTCATTTCTCCAATCAGGGCCAACATGTGCGCGTGTTCAAGACCGGGCCGGATTTCATCGATCCCGGCATCCATGAGCGTGCCTCACGCAATCCCGTTTACCAGCTGGACCTGTGGATGGTCGGCGAGGATGAATGCCGGCGCCGGCTGGCAGAGGCGGCGCGCGCGGCCGACCTGATCCTGATCGAGGGCGTCATGGGACTGTTTGATGGCACGCCCAGCAGCGCCGACCTGGCCGAGCGATTCGGCATCCCGGTGCTGGCGGTGATCGATGCCTCGGCGCAGGCACAGACTTTCGGCGCCTTGGCGCTCGGGCTGGCCAGCTATCGGCCTACGCTGCCGTTTTCCGGCGTGTTGGCGAATCGGGTCGCTGGTGCAGGGCATGCGGAAATGCTGCGTTCCAGCCTGCCGCCGGGCATCCCATGGGCCGGATGGATGGCAAACGAGCGCGAAGCCGCTTTGCCGGAGCGGCATCTTGGCTTGGTTCTGGCTGAAGAGCAGGAGGATCTGGATCACAAACTGGATCAGCTTGCGGCCGGGTTGATGCTGAGTGAGAGCATGCTGCCACGGCCCATGGACTTTTTTTCCCATGCGGATGAAGCGTTGGCGCCGTGGCTTGCGGGCACCCGTATCGGGATCGCACGGGATCATGCATTTGCCTTTATGTACCGGGCCAATCTGGACCTGCTGGTCGCGATGGGTGCACAGCTGGTGTTTTTCTCGCCGCTTGGCGATCAATCCCTGCCGGATGCCGATGCCTATTATTTGCCGGGCGGCTACCCGGAACTGCATCTGGATGTGCTTTCTGCCCATCATGGCATGCGTGCGGGTCTGGCGGCGGCACATGCCGCGGGCAAGCCCATCGTGGCCGAATGCGGCGGCATGATGGCGTTGTTCGACGCGATTACCGGGGCTAATGGCCAGCGTTTCCCGATGTGGGGATTGCTGCCGGGCGAGGCGATCATGCAGCCGCAACTGGGCGGCCTCGGCCTGCAGGCGATTACGTTGCCGGAGGGGACGCTGCGCGGCCACACTTTCCATTATTCGACGACCCGTACCTCTTTGCTGCCCCTGGCGGTTGCCGAGAAGCAGTCTGGCAGCGCCGGCGAAGCCGTCTATCGCATCGGGCGGCTAACGGCCTCCTACCTGCACCTTTACTGGCCTTCCAATCCTGAAGCCGCTGCGCGCTTGTTTCTGCCATGAGCGATTTCAACGAAGCCGACAAGGCCGCCGTGTACCGCGTGATCGCCGAGCGGCGGGACATGCGGCATTTCCGCCCCGACCCGGTACCGCCGGAATTGCTGGCGCGCTTGCTGCAGGCGGCGCATCTGGCACCCAGCGTGGGCTATATGCAGCCGTGGCGTTTCATCCGCATCACGGACCGTGCCATGCGTGCGCAGATTCATGCGCTGGTCGAGGCCGAACGGATTGCCACGGCCTGCGCGCTGGCTGAACGCGAGGACGAATTCATGCGCCTCAAGGTCGAGGGCATTATGGAATGTGGGGAATTGCTGGTGGTGGCACTGGCGAACGGGCGTGAGCAGCACGTGTTCGGACGGCGCACCTTGCCCGAGATGGATCTCGCCTCGGCGTCCTGTGCCATCCAGAACCTGTGGCTTGCCGCGCGCGCCGAAGGGCTGGGCATGGGCTGGGTATCGTTGTTCGATCCCGTGAAACTGGCCCGGTTGCTGGCGATGCCCGAGGGCGCTACACCGATCGCGGTGCTGTGCCTGGGCTATGTCGAGGCGTTCTACCCGCGTCCCATGCTGGAAATGGAAAACTGGGCGGCGCGTATCCCGCTGGAAACCCTGGTTTTCGAGAACGCCTGGCAAACGGAATAGTTTTTTTGACAATGGGCTGATGAAATTTCAACTCCGTTCGCCCTGAGCTTGTCGAAGGGCATTGCATCCGTTTGTGTTTCGACAAGCTCAACACGAACGGATGGAAAAACATCACAACCGTATCAAGAGCGAGGCTCGGCCTGCCAACTGCGAATGATGCGCGCCAGAGCGTCCAGGCCATCGGTCAGCGCCGCCGGCCCCGGCTGCAGAATCAGCGGGGACTTGATTTCATGGACCTGGCTGTTGCGCACAGCAGGGATGTGCTCCCACCCCGGCCGCGCGGCGACCTGCTCCGGGCGGAACTTCTTGCCGCACCAGGAACCGATGATGATATCTGGCGCACGCCGTACCACTTCACTCGCATCGGCGATGATGCGGTTGCCGGCGAGCGGCTGGGCTGCCAGTTCGGCAAAGCAGTCCGCGCCGCCGGCCGCTTCGATCAATTCCGACACCCAGCGAATGCCGGATATCATCGGTTCGTCCCATTCCTCGAAGTACACGCGCGGCTTGCGCGAAAGCGCTGCGGCCTCGGCACGGACGTGTTCCAGATGCGCTTCCAGTTGCCGGGCGAGCGCTGCGCCTTTGCTCGGCTCGCCTACCAGGGCGCCTAATGTGGCTACCATGCGCAGGATGCCGGCCACGCTGCGCTGGTTGAATACATAGACCTCGACGCCGGCCTTGATCAGGTCGCGCGCGATATCCCCCTGCAGGTTGGAGAAGCCTAGTACCAGATCGGGCTTGAGCTCGAGAATAGCGTCGATCTTGGCACTGGTGAATGCCGAAATTTTCGGTTTTTCCTTGCGTGCCTGCGGCGGGCGGACGGTAAATCCGGAAATACCAACGATGCGATCCTGCTCGCCCAGCAGGTAAAGCGTCTCGGTGGTTTCTTCGGTGAGGCAGACGATGCGTTCGGGATATTGGAATTTCATGTTGTGTTAAACGAATACAGTGTTGTCGGCGCTTGCCGTACTTATTGTACTGTCTTCGCGCCTCCGCCTTGTCTTCGTTTAACGCTACATGAAATGGGTCATGGCAATACAAAGTCGAGTTTTGCCCAGCTACGCTCGTCGGCAGGCAGGCCAAAGCGCAGGCTGGAAGATTCAGGAAACAGGCGGGTCAGGATGCCGAGGCGAGCCAGACGAACGTGAATTTCATGTGCTTCCGGTGATTCCACCCACTGGAAGAGCGCTGTTCCGCCGGAAGGCGGCAGGCAGTGACGCGTCAGGAGGCTGGCCAGCGACTGGCTTTGTCGCATCAGCCAGAGGCGTTGCTCTGCTTGCCATGTAGCGTCAGTAAGCGCTAGCTTTGAAAGCCAGCGTGTGGGGTGGGCGATGTGCCAGGGTCCCA
>CAMLDQ010000010.1 GCA_946478965.1 uncultured Methylobacillus sp.
CGGGCGAGATCAGCACGCCGCCGGCGTGCATGCCGATGTTGCGGGTCAGGCCTTCCAGCCGCAACGCCAGTTCCAGCAGCTCCTTGACTTCTTCTTCCTGCTCCTGCCGCTCCTTCAACTGCGGCTCTTTTTCCAGTGCATCGGAAAGGGAAATGCCGAGTTCGTTCGGGATCAGTTTGGCAATGCCGTCGACGAAGTTGAACGGCAGGTCGAGTACGCGGCCGACATCGCGGATGACCGCCTTGGCCGCCATGGTACCGAAGGTGGCGATCTGCGAGACCGCCTCCTTGCCATATTTTTCGCGCACGTACTGGATGACGCGGTCGCGCCCGTCCATGCAGAAATCGATATCGAAGTCGGGCATGGATACCCGCTCCGGATTGAGGAAGCGCTCGAACAGCAGGTTATAGCGCAGCGGGTCGAGGTCGGTAATGCCGAGACTGTAGGCCACCAGCGAGCCAGCCCCGGAACCCCGTCCCGGGCCGACCGGCACGCCGTTATTCTTGGCCCAGTTGATGAAATCGGCCACGATCAGGAAGTAGCCCGGGAAGCCCATCTGTACGATGATGCCGATCTCGAAATCGAGGCGCGATTCGTATTCGCCCCGCCTGGCTTCGCGCACTTCGGGATCGGGGTAGAGCACTTCCAGTCGGTGGCGCAAACCGGTATGCGCCTCAACGGCGAGGAACTCGTCCAGGCCCTCGTTGTTGGGCGTCGGGAATTGCGGCAGGTAGTTCTTGCCCAGGGTCAGCGTCAGGTTGCAACGCTTGGCGATTTCGACGCTGTTGGCGAGCGCTTCGGGAATGTCGGCAAACAGCTCCGCCATCTCCGCCTGCGTGCGGAAATACTGCTGCTCGGTAAAATGGCGCGGACGCCGCCGGTCGGCCAGCACGTAGCCTTCGGCGATGCAGACGCGCGCCTCGTGCGCCTTGTGATCGTCGGCATCGAGAAACTGGATGGGATGCGTCGCCACCACCGGCAGGGCCATTTCTGCGGCGAGATCGAGCGCGCGCGCGATGTAGGCCTCCTGCTGCGGCGCACCCGTGCGCTGCACTTCGATAAAAAACCGCCTTGGGAACAGAGTTTGCCATTGCCTAGCCAGTTCACGCGCGAGCGGTAGGTTTTCCTGCAGCAATGCCTGTCCGACATCACCGGCCATCTCGCCGGAAAGCAGAATCAGGCCCTCGCTACCGCCCTCCAGAAGCCATGCACGACGTAGTTCGGCACGCCCGCGATGCTGGTTCTCAAGAAACGCACGGGAGATGAGTTCGCACAGGCGCAGATAGCCCGCATGCGTCTGGCACAGCAGCAGCATGCGGTAGGGCTGATCGCGATTGTTTTCGTTTTCCAGCCAGACGTCGGCGCCGATCAGCGGCTTGACGCCCTTGCCGCGCGCCGACTTGTAGAATTTGACTGCACCGAATAGGTTGGCAAGATCCGTCAGTGCCAGCGCAGGCATCTCGTCCTGCACCGCGCGCTTGACGTAGTCGCCGATGCGCACCATGCCATCCACGACGGAAAACTCGCTATGGCAGCGCAGGTGGATGAAAGCGGGGTCGGACATGAGCGAATTTTACCCCAAAACCGGGGGTAGCCGCTGTCGATTCAGGGCAGGATCAGGCTGAAACTGGCACCGCCGCCATTGGCCAGGCGGACCTCCCCATCACGCCCACGGGCCTGATGCAGGCCGGCAATCCGGCTCGCCAGATACAGCCCGATGCCGGTTCCTTGGCGGCTCGCCGGTGCCATATGCGGCCCGCTCTCCAGCAGCCCGGCGGCGTAGCCCGGCCCGTCATCCTGCACCCGCAGCCGCATGCGGCCATCTTCAGTATCGGCTGACAGCAGCACCTGCTGCCGGGCATGGCGGCAGGCATTATGCACCGCATTGGCCAGGGCAATGCGGACAAGCGCTTCATCGTAAAACCAGAATGCCGGCGCATCGTCCAGCTGCTCGATAATCCGCAACTCCGGAAAGAAAACGCGGTATTCGTCGGCGAGTTCATGCAACAGTTCCGCCGGGCTGGCGGCATCAACATGTACGGCCAGCGCACCGGCATCGTAGCGGTAGGCGATCAGCAGTGCGGTCAAACGGCGTGCCGCATCGAGTGCGATGCCGGTTTCGCGCAAGCTATCGCCCCGCCGTTCCAGTCGCAGCGCCAGCTCCGCCAGCTGGTTCTTGATATCGTGGATAACCGCTGCGCCGAAGTCGTCCATGTTCAGGAGGCCGCCTGCCTCTCCGAAGCCTTTTTCAGCATCGCGTCGATTTGTGCCAGTTTGGGATAGGTCGGGTTCTTGCCTAGCACCCATTGGCGATACTTGAGGCAGGCCTGCATTTTTTCCATATCGGCACCGTTGCGTGCCAGATCAAGCGCCAGCGCCAGCGCTGCGTTGCTGACGATCTGGAGGTTGTTGGGCAGTCGTTCCGCGGCATCGCGCAGCAGTGCGACCGCTTCGGCCAGTTGTCCGGCCTCGGCCTTGCGCACGCCATCGTTGTTGATCTGGACCACTTCGCGCACGCTGCTTTCGATCATTGCGCCGGCAGCGGCCGCGTCCTTGCCGGCAGCGGCGAAGACCTGCTCCACCCGTCCCTGGACGCTGGTATCGTCAGGGTTGTTCTGCACCATTTGCTTGAGCAGCGCATTGGCCTGTTCTTCCTTGCCCAGCGCAAAACAGGCATCCGCCACTGCCGCGGCAGCGGCCACCGGCAATGTACTGGCATTGGCTTGCAGGGCGCGCGCCAGCGCGTCTTCCGCCGCCGCGGTATCTCCCATGCTGCGATGCGCCAGGCTCTCGCTGGCGGCAAGCAGGGCGGCATCGGATTCACTACGGAAACTGCCGCCGGCTTCCTTCAGCACTTCCAGGGCTTTGCCCGCTTTCCCCTGCTCGCGCAAGGCCTGCGACAGGGTCGCATAATCCGCGGCTTCGCGCACTGGGGAATAGCGATGCTGCTTGAGTGCGGAGTCGAGTATTTCCTCAGCGAGGGCGTGGTCGCCTGTCGCTATCGCCAGCGCACCGATGGCGCGCGTGCGGCTCATGGTTCCCGGGCTCACCGTGCGGGCCTGCTTGAGTACCTCCAGCGCGCCTTGCTTGTCACCAGCGGCATCGAGCAACTTGCCGAGGAAATCGTACGCCGCCATGAATTGCGGGCTTTCGGCAAGCAGTTCGCGCACCATTTCCTGCGCCAGTTCGCGCTCGCCCAGTGCGGCACGCGCCTTGGCCAGTCCCAGACGCGCCCAGGGTAGCGACCGCAATGCGAGGATTTCCTCATACAGCCCGGCAGCATCCGCCGGCCGCTGCAGTTCGAGCAATGCCGCACCTTTAACTTTGCAAAGCTCGACGAAGTATTTGTCCCGGTGCGCCATCAGGCTGTCGCATTCCGCAATCACACGTTCCCAGTTGCGGGCGTCGTGCGCCTTGTCGAGCGCGATAAACCGCTCCTGGCGTTCCAGCAGCCGCGCAAGCCGGCTATTGAGCATTTCGGCGGTAAACGGTTTGAGCAGGTAATCGTCCGGCGCGCATTCGGACGCGACCACCACCCGCTCGTAAGAGCTCTCGGCGGTGATCATGACAAAGATGGTATTGCGGCTGATCAGGTCGCGCGTGCGCAGGTATTCCAGAAATTGCTGCCCGTTGGTGCTGTCGCCGAGGAAGTAATCGCACAGGATGACGTCGTATTTCTCGATTTCCAGACGGGCCAGCGCCTCCTTGATCGTCGCGACCACATGCAGTTTTTCGAAACCGGAATGGGTCAGCGATTGCTGCAGCTGCGTGCGCATGCCGGGCTGGTCGTCAATCACCAGGACCTTCTTGTTCGAAACTTGCGTCACCAGCGCCATGGCAATGTTTTCCGGGAGGAACTCAAGGCATCATTTCAAGGCGTAAATCGCCGGCAGATTGCGCCACCAACCATGCACATCCATGCCGCAGCCGAATACATAGCGGTTCGGCACCTTCAGCCCGACAAAGTCCGCGCTGATCGGCTTGGCATGGCCGGTGTCCTTTTCGGTCAGCACGGCAATCTTCACATCGGCGGCACCGGCCGCCAGGCATTTCTCGCGCACTGCCGCCAGCGTATGCCCTTCGTCGAGAATATCATCCAGCAGCAGCACCGTGCGCCCCAGTACGTTTTCGCCTGGCGACATTTTCCACACCACTTCGTCGCCATGGGTGCGGTTACGGTAGCGGCTTGCCTGCACATAGTCGAATTCCAGCGGAAACCGCAGTAGCGGCAGCAACTGGCCGGCAAACACGGTGGCGCCGCTCATCACGCACAGCACCAGCGGCCGGCTGCCCCCCATGGCGCGCGTGATGTCCGCAGCCATGCGGTGGACGGCGGCCTCGACATCGACGATGGAATAGATGACTTCCGCCTGATCGAGCAGGTCTTCCGGCGCCAGTTGCTGCGTCACAGCTCGCCCTTTTGCACGAAGTCGCGCAGATACGTGGAGAACGCCTCACCGATCTCGGGATGACGCAAGGCGAGTTCGACATTGGCTTCCATATAGCCCAGTTTGCTGCCGCAATCGTAACGCCGGCCGCTGAAACGATACGCCAGCACCTGCTCCTGCTGCATCAGGGCGGCGATGCCGTCGGTCAGCTGGATTTCCCCACCCTTGCCCGGAGCCACCGCTTGCAGGCATTCGAAAATACGCGGCGTCAGCACATACCGCCCCACCACGGCGAGATCAGACGGCGCGTCCTCCGGTTGCGGCTTCTCGACGATGCCGTGTACCTGCAGCAAGCGTTCCGAGCGCTCCGTAGCATCGACGATCCCATAACTGGACGTCTCGGCGTGCGCCACATCCTCGACCCCGAGTACAGAATTTCCATGCTGGCCATACACTTCGACCATTTGCGCCAGCGCCGCAGGACGGCCGTCGATGAAATCGTCGGCCAGGATCACCGCGAACGGTTCGTCGCCGATCACCGGCCGTGCACACAACACCGCATGCCCCAGCCCCAGCGCCTCGGCCTGGCGGATGAACACGTAATTCACCTTTTTCGGGAACATGTCACGCAGCGACTGCAACATTTTGTCGCGTCCGCGCGCCTCCAGCTCCGCCTCGAGTTCATAGGCCTTGTCGAAATGGTCCTCGATCGCGCGCTTGCTGCGCCCGGTGATGAAGATCATCTCCGTAATACCCGCTGCCGCCGCTTCCTCCACGGCATACTGGATCAGCGGTTTGTCGACGATAGGCAGCATTTCCTTCGGGCTGGCCTTGGTGGCCGGCAGGAAGCGGGTCCCCAGGCCGGCGACCGGGAACACGGCCTTGGTCGGTTTTTTCATGCACTTCTCCTCCATACTGCTAATCAAGCTTGGCAACCCTGCACCGCCCACAGGGGCAGTTTCAATGCAAACGCGCGGATGTCGGCGCGAGTATTGACTTTGACGCCACGCCATTCACATCGCCGAGATATTCTTCTACCCAGCTCTTCAATTCCGTCTTGACGACATTCTCGTCTTTGGATTGGGCGGCTTCCACCCAAGTCAGCAGAGCCTTAACCCAGGCCCCATCGGCCGAACGCGCCTGGGCAATGCGCAGCTTCTCGTGGGGCGTCGGCAACGTGTGTTCATCGTCCGCCAGCAGCTCCTCGTACATTTTTTCTCCGGGACGCAAACCACTGAACACGATTTCGATTTCGCCCTCGCCATAGCCTGACAGACGAATCATTTCCTGCGCCAGCTTGAGGATCTTGATCGGTTCGCCCATGTCCAGCACGAAAATCTCGCCACCCTGACCCATCAGTCCTGCTTGTAGCACCAGCTGCGCCGCCTCCGGAATCGACATGAAATAACGCGTCACTTCAGGGTGGGTCACCGTCACCGGGCCGCCTTTGGCGATCTGCTCGCGGAATTTTGGAATGACGCTGCCGGAGGAACCCAGCACATTACCGAATCGCACCATCACGAACCGGGTACTGCCATCCTCCTGCAACCCTTGGCAGACCAACTCGGCCAGTCGTTTGCTCGCGCCCATCACGTTGGTCGGGTTGACCGCCTTGTCGGTCGACACCAACACCACCTTGGGCACGCCGGCAGCCTTGCAGGCCATGGCCAGCGTATGGGTACCCAGCACATTATTGGCCAGCGCCTCGCCGACGTTGCCCCATTCCATCAAGGGCACATGCTTGTACGCGGCCGCATGGAATACGACGGCCGGCTGGAAGCGACGCAGCACGCTTTCTACGCGTTCAGCATTCTTCACGTCGCCAATCACGCAGGCAAGTCGCAACTGCGGGAAGGCCTCCCGAAACTCCTGCTCCACCTGGTAAAGCGCAAACTCGTTGAGTTCGAACAGCACCATGAGTTCCGGCTGGAAGCGCGCAATCTGTCGGCAGAGCTCGGAGCCGATGGAGCCGCCGGCACCGGTAATCATCACGGTTTTCCCACTCAGCAATGCTTGCAGCCCGGCATCATCCAGCCGCACCGGGTCGCGCCCGAGCAAATCCTCGACCTCCACCTTGCGCACTTCGGAAATACTCACGCGTCCGCTCACCAGATCGTCGAACGACGGTACGGTCAGTGTTTCCACACCGGCCGCGGCACAGATATCGAGCGCACGCCGCCGTTCAATATGATTTACCGACGGCATGGCGATGATCGCGTGCCTGGCGCCGGTATGCGCGCACCAGACGGGAAGTTCATCCAGCATGCCCATGACGCGCACGCCGTGCAGCTGGCGGCCATGTAAACCAGGATGGTCGTCCAGCAAGCCAACGACTTGCCAGTCCTGACTGCGCGACAATTCCTTGATCAAACCGGCAGACGCATCGCCGGCTCCGAGGACGATGACCGGTTTACCTTGCGTCTGTGCGAAACCATAAAGCCTGTGCTCCTTCCAGGCACGGTAGGCAAAGCGGCTGCCACCCATGATTAGCACCAGCAGCAAGGGATCCAGAACCAGCACGGAACGGGGTACGACAACCTGCGGATGCGTCATGAACAGAATCACCGGCACCGCCATTGCGGCAACGCCAACGGCTATCAGGATGCGCTTGAGATCGGGAATGCTGGCAAAGCGCCACATCCCCCGATACAGCCCGAAGCGCCAGAACACCAGCGCCTGCAAGGGTATGATCCAGATCAGGGTTTCCATCATGCCACTGACAAAGGAGGTCGGCATCGAAAAATTGAAGCGGAACAGGAAGGCGAGACACCAGGCAACCGCTGAAGCGGCCAGGTCGTGCCCAAATACCAGCAGGATGCGGGGATTATTCAATCGTTTCATGCGGCGGTCGTCTTGTTCGTTTTATCCTGCATCGGCTCGTTTTCCAAACCGAGCCATCTTGAAATGGATGCGACATTCTAGAACCCATTTCAAGATTGCGCCAATCCGGGTACACTCGGCGCCGTGGGTGTTACAGGGAGATCGCGCGATGGACGTCAGAATAGGAGCAATCTACGGCAAGCGGACCGCCAGCCGCGTGGTGATGTATAACGTGCTGAAAGTAACGAAAAAAGCCATCACGCTGCAGAACGTCGACAACCCGCTCAGCCTGTTCGAAACCACCGCTGACAAGCTGGCGCAGTCCGGCTACGAGCTTATCAGCGAAACCCCGTTCATCGACACCGCCTGCACCGGCAAGAAGCGCAAAGCGGTGCGCCGCCCCAACCGCTGCCCGTTCACGCTGGACTTCCTGGAAGGGCGCGCCGACTGCGAGAAACCGCAGTTTCCCGCCAGCTGAATCAGGCCGGCCCGGCGAACAGGTCGTGTTCGTCGGCGTCGGTGATCTCCACCTCCACCAAGTCGCCGGGCAACAGCCCAGCCCCGCCTTCCAGGTAGACAACCCCATCGATTTCCGGCGCATCCGCCATGCTACGGCCGACTGCGTTCTCATCGTCCACCGCGTCCACCAGCACCAGCATGGTCTCGCCGATCCTGGACTTCAGCTTGCCCGCGCTGATGCCGGCCTGCACCTCCATGAAGCGCTCCAGGCGTTCCTGTTTGACGGCCTCCGGCACTGCGTCCGGCAAGGCATTGGCCGCGGCACCCTCGACCGCCGAATAGGCGAAGCAGCCCACCCGATCCAGCTGGGCTTCCTGCAGGAAGTCCAGCAACTGCCGGAAGTCCTGCTCGGTTTCGCCGGGAAAACCGACGATGAAGGTGCTGCGGATCGTGATCTCCGGGCAGATCTCGCGCCACGCCTGGATGCGCGCCAGGTTGTTCTCGCTGCTGGCCGGGCGCTTCATCGCCTTGAGCACGCGCGGGCTGGCGTGCTGGAACGGCACGTCCAGGTAAGGCAGCACCAGGCCATCCGCCATCAGCGGAATCACCTCGTCCACGTGCGGATAGGGGTAGACGTAGTGCAGGCGCACCCAGACGTCGAGCTCGCCCAGCGCGCGCGCCAGTTCGGTCATGCGCGTCTTCAACGGGCGCCCGCCCCAGAATCCCGTGCGGTACTTCACATCCACCCCATAGGCCGAGGTATCCTGCGAAATCACCAGCAGTTCCTTCACCCCGGCATCGACCAGGTTCTCGGCCTCCTGCATCACTTCGCCGATCGGCCGGCTGACCAGGTCGCCGCGCATGCTCGGGATGATGCAGAACGAACAGCGGTGATTACAGCCCTCGGAAATCTTCAGGTAGGCATAGTGCTGCGGTGTGAGACGTATGCCCTGCGGCGGCACCAGATCGGAATACGGATCGTGCGGCTTGGGCAGATGACCATGCACCGCCTCCATCACCTCTTCCAGCGCATGCGGGCCGGTCACCGCCAACACGCTGGGATGCGCATCCTGGACGACACTGCCTTTGGCGCCCAGGCAACCGGTGACGATCACCTTGCCGTTCTCCGCCAGCGCCTCGCCGATCGCATCGAGCGACTCTTCCACGGCCGAATCGATGAAGCCGCAGGTATTCACCACCACCAGATCGGCGTCCCGGTAGCTGCCGGATATTTCATACCCCTCGGCGCGCAACTGGGTCAGGATGCGCTCGGCATCGGAAGAAGCCTTGGGGCAGCCGAGAGAGACGAAACCGACTTGTGGAACAGATCTGGACATGGCAGTGGCGCAATAAAAAAGTGCGAAGTATACAGGGACTTAGCTGGCGTTCCCACTCCATTTGAGTCCCGGGTACAACACCGCAATACATTAGCCCAGCGCGCCGGTGCCGGAAGTGGCATGCCCGGCCATCAATTCGATTTCCTGGACGATTTCTTCCTGGCGCAAGCGGTTGCGTTCACGCTTGAATTCTTCGGTACCGCGCTCCAGATGACGCAACGCATTTTCCATCTGTAACAGACGCAAACGATTTTCCCCATGCAAGGCGCGCAGCAGAGCCGTGAGCAGGCTGTGGAACAGAAAATATTCGGCAACCGCCATGGCGACCTGCGGCGCGGGCTCATTCGTCAATGGAAGCTGCGCGCGGGAAATTCCCTGCGGAGCCGGCAACGGCAACAGCCGGATGGGTTGTGCGCCCCCTTCCCCGCCTACCAACGCCACCAGCCCGGCATCGGCATCCGCCGCTCGCCGGGCTTCCGACAATACCGGCAACAGCCGGTCGATCGCGGCCGCCGCATCCAGGCTGCCCTCGGCGCCCTGAACGGTATGAAACATGACTTGCCCGGGCATCATGCCGGCGAGGCGTTCTCCGACGACGACCGTCGGCCCACCCTCGGCGCGCGCTCGCCAGGCATCGAGCACATCCTCGTTGTAGCTGCCGCAAAACCCTCTTGCGGAGCCGAATAGCAACCAGACATCCGCCCCTCTCGCACTCACTGCCGGCAATGCTGGAGCCAAGCTTTCCAAGGCTGAGCTCAGGGCTTGCGTCACCTGCTGCTGCGCTTCCTCGCGTCGGGCGACGCGCTGCAGTTCGGTCAGCGCGAAGCTGCGCATCGCGCCGATGATGCCGGAGAGGTCGTCGTAGAGCGCGAGGCGCGCTTCGACTTCGCGACGCTGGCTCATGCCGCCCTGCCCACCGCGGCGCGCAGCACGTCCAGCCATTGCGCGCGCGGCGCATCCAGGGTTAGTCCGTTCTCGCCCACCGCGGCATAGAGTCCGGGCAGGGCGGCAATCGCGGCTTCAGGCGCCAAGGTATCCAGCAGGCCTTCGCCATAAGCGAGCAACCAGGCCAGATGGGCGGTTTCCGGCAGCGGCGACAAGCGATCCTGCTTCAGCAGCTCGCGCAATAGCCGGCCGCGCTTCAAGCGCGCTTCCATGCCGGCTTCCAGCTTTGTGCCGAACCGCGCGAACAGCTCCTGCTCGAGAAATTGCAGGTAGTCCAGGCGGATGCGCGCGGAAGCGGCCTTGATCGCCGGATGCTGCGCCTTGCCGCCGATGCGCGAGACCGAGCGGCCGATGTCGATGGCGGGCAGCATGCCGGCGGCGTAGAGCTTGCTGTCCAGGTAGATCTGGCCGTCGGTGATCGAGATCAGGTTGGTCGGGATGTAGGCCGAAATCTCGCCCTGCCGCGTCTCGATGATGGGCAGCGCGGTCATGCTGCCGCCGCCGGCTGCCGGCGCCAGCACGGTGGAACGCTCCAGCAGACGGGAATGCAGGTAGAAAATGTCGCCGGGATAGGCCTCGCGCCCGGGCGGGCGCTGCAATAATAGAGACAATTCCCGATAAGACTGCGCATGTCGGGTGAGATCGTCGTATACCACCAGCGTATCGCGCCCCGCCGCCATCCAGTGTTCGGCAATCGCGCAGCCGGAAAACGGGGCGAGATAGCGGAACCCGGGCAGCGCATCCGCTTCGGCCACCACGACCACGGTGTACGGCAATGCATCAGCAGTACGCAGCGCTTCGATGGTGGCTGCGACAGAGGAACGCGTCTGGCCGATCAGCACCATGATGCATACCACGTTGCGGCCGCGCTGGTTGATGACGGTATCGATCGCCAGCGCGCTCTTGCCGATGCCGTCGTCGCCGATGATGAGCTGGCGCTGGCCCTTGCCGATCGGGATCAGCGCATCGACGATCTTGCAGCCGGTGTACAACGGCGTGCTGACGAAGTCGCGCGCAACGATGGGCGGCGCCGGATTTTCCAGCCAGCGGAACGCCTGGGTCTCGGGCGGTGGCAGGCCATCCAGCGGGTTGCCGAGGGGATCGACGACACGCCCAAGCAAGGCATCGCCGACGCCGATCTCCAGGTTGCGCCCGATATGGCGCACCGTCATGCCGGCCGTCACGCCGTGGCTCTGCGACAGCAGGATTGCGCCCAGTGTGCGCTCGCCCAGCTGGAATACGAGTCCGGTACTGCCGTCTTCGAAACCGATGAGTTCGTCCAGGCGCGCCGAAGGCAGGCCGCTGATCCAGGCGATGCCGTCGCCGATGCCGACCACGCTGCCGCGCTCGGTCAGGCGCAAGCCGAAACGGTAAGCGTGTCCTGCGTCGTCAGGCATGTCTATCCTGCTGAAAAAAGGCCAGTTCGTCCGCCAGATTGGCATGCAGCAGGCATTCGCCCACGCCGATGCGTACGCCGGCAATCAGTTCCGGCTGCGCCTGGTAATGGATGTCGAGCTTCCTGCCCGCAGCCTCCTCAAGCGCCGCACCGAGCTTGTCCCATAGGCCTTGGTCCAAAGGATGCGCAGACGCCACCTCGAAACCGGTGTCGGAAAGCGCGGACGCTGCGGCCTTGCGCAGGCTCGCCCGCCCGTCTTCAGACAAGGCGGCCAGATCCTCCAGCAGTAGCTGTACGATGGCCTCCGTCAGCTGCGGGTTCGCCATGCGCCGCAGCATTGCCGCGGCGGCGCCAAAAGCCTGGCCGGAAGCGGCATGGATCGCCGCGGCCTCGCGCGAGGCCGCCATCGCCTCGGTTCGCGCGCGCGCCTTGGCTTCTTCGTCAGCCAACTTTTTTTTCAAGGACTCCATGCCGGCGACACGCGCCTGCTGCAGTTCCTCGTTCAGTTTGTGCTGCAATTGCTCGCGCTCCCCTTGCCAGTCCGCCAGGCGCGTCTCGTATTGCCGGCGCAAGGTCTCCGCTTCCGCCATTTTCTGCACCGCCTGCGCGCTTTCCATGGCGAGGCGCGCCTTGCGCGCATCCAGCACCTTCAGCACCGGCCGGTACAGGAAATGCTGCAGTATCCACACCAGCACCAGGAAATTCAGGATTTCCAGGACAAAGGTCGTCCAGTCGATTTGCATGCCAGCCCCCCGCGCCTACTTCAGGAAATACTCCAGTAGCGGGTTGCGGAACAGCACGATCAACGCCACCACCAGACAATAGATCGCCAGCGACTCGATCATCGCCAGGCCGATGAACAAGGTGCGGGTGATGGTTTTTTCGGCCTCCGGCTGGCGCGCCAGCGCCTCCAGCGCGCTGGCGATGGCGCGTCCCATCGCGATCGCCGGCAGCATGGTGCCGAGTGCGATGACCAGCCCGGCGACGATGGTCGATAAGGTACTGAACTGATGAAGATCGGTCATGTTTTCTCCTTGCTATTGTCAGATACGGATACGCGACTCGCTGACGTCTCTGCCCACTCGCCGGGCTCCATCGCACCGGCGATGTAGATCAGGGCCAGCATGCCAAAGATATACGCCTGCACCACGGCCTCGACCACATGCAGCATGAGGAGCGGAACCGGCACCAGAAACCCGGCGATCAGCAGCACCAGCAGGGCCGCCATTTCCAGACTCATCATGTTGCCGAACAACCGGATCGCAAGCGCGAGGGTGCGCGTGAATTCGCTGATGATGTGAAATGGCAGCAGGATGATGCTAGGCTCGGCATAGTGGCGCAAGTAGCCGCGCCAGCCCTTGGCACGTATACCGAACCAGTGCGTGGAAACGAAGACCAGCGCGGCCAGCGCTGCGGTTGCGGACAGATCCCGCGTCGGCGCGTGCAAGCCGGGAATAAGGCCCGCCAAGTTGGCCACCAGAACGAAAAGCCACAGGGTGGCGACGAAAGGCAGCACCCGCCGCACATCCGCGCGCGGGAGCACTTCGGCAATCGCCGCCTCGATCGAGGCGACGACGCCTTCAGCCAGGCTTTGCCAGCGATTGGGCGGACGGTCGAGATACCGCCGCAGCCAGAACGCCGTCACTCCGAATAGCAGCAGCAGGCCCCAGGTCACCAACACGGTGTCGCTCAGCGCAAGCGGCCCCAACTGCAGCAGAATATGTTCGCCCAATGCGTTTTCGCTCATGTCCTGTCCTTAAGGAAGCGGAACACGTTATACCCGCCCAGCACGATACCGAGCAATATCAGGCTGATCGTCCAGCGAACCGAATAACCGCTCACCAGCGAATCCAGCCAGCGGCCAAGATAGGCGCCACCGACAACGGGTACGGTAAACAGCAAACCCAGCGTGCCACCGTAGAACAAGATGCCGACCCAAGTGGCCGGCGCACGCTCATGCGATTCCAACCGACGCACATCACGGCCGGTTTCCTCGATCAACTTGTTGCGCTCGTTCAAGGTGTCAGTGCCTCCACGCCGCGCCCGCTCAGCTCACCCAGGCGACGTATCAATGAATGCTCGATCTCGGATAAGGTCGCATGGGCTGCGTGTATATCGGAATCAGTACGGGCCATGGCCTCGGCCAACTGCACGCACAGCGCGTTGCGGTCTTCGCCCAGGAAATAGCGCACGCTGGCAATCGTCAGCCGCTCCTGCCCGAAGCGCAGTACCCCGCCCGGCAACGCCACGTAGCGCCAGACGCCCTGAGCATCAACGAACCGCGCCAACCCGTAGCGGAGCACAGCCACCATCTCGGCATGCCCGGCCAGCAGGCCGAAACTGCCGCTGGCGTCGGCACCGATAAACGCCCGGACGTCGTCGAAATGATCACCGCCCCTGTTATCGAGCAAACTGAGCGAAAAGGTGTTCACGACGGCATCGCTCCTCGCATATAACAGTCGGCCTCGCTCAGGTGGTCGAAGCGGCCCTCGATAAAACCTTCGCAATCGGCGATGGTCTGTTCCAACGGCACGCTAGCGCCCGGAATTCCGGTATGGTCGGCGACCGAGTTGAACGGCTGGGTAAGGTAACGCTGCAAGCGGCGCGCGCGTTCGACAATGCGACGGTCTTCCTGCGAAAGCTCCTCGATGCCGAGCATGGCGATGATGTCTTCCAAATCACGGTAGCGCGAAAGGTGCTCACGTACGGAGCGAGCCACGCGGTAATGGCGGTCACCGACGACGCGGTGATCCATCATGCGACTGCTGGAACGCAGCGGATCCACTGCCGGGTAGATGCCTTTTGCCGCCTGCTGGCGCGACAGGATGACGACGCTGTCGAGGTGACCCAGTATGGTCGCCACCGCAGGGTCCGACATATCGTCGGCCGGCACGTACACCGCCTGCACCGAGGTGATCGAACCGCTGCGCGTAGACACGATGCGCTCCTCCAGCGAAGCTACCTCGGTGAGCAGGGTCGGCTGGTAGCCCACCGTGGCCGGCATGCGCCCGAGCAGTCCGGAAATCTCGCTGCCGGCCTGGACGAAACGGAAGATATTGTCCATAAGAAACAGCACTTCGGTTTCCAGTGTGTCGCGCAAGTATTCGGCATAAGCCAGCGCAGTGTAGCCGACATGGAATCGCACGCCGGGCGACTCATCCATTTGCCCGAATACCAGCAGCGCCTTCGGCAGCACGCCGGCGTCGGCCATCTCATGCCAGAGTTCGTGCCCCTCGCGCATGCGCTCGCCCACCCCGGCAAAGACTGAAACGCCCTGCATGCCGGTGCTGACCGCGTGCATGAATTCCATCATCAGCACCGTCTTGCCGACACCGGCGCCGCCGAACAGGCCGGTCTTGCCACCGCGCACGAAAGGGCACAGCAGGTCGATGACCTTGATGCCGGTTTCGAGTATCTGCGTAGAAGGCAGCGTATCGGAGAGCAGTGGCGCGGGCGAGAGGATATTGCGGAAGGTCTTATTCGGCAGCGGCACCCCGCCGTCCAGCGGCTCACCGAACACATTCAGCATGCGACCAAGGCAGGATGAATCGACTGGCACGTGCAAAGGGGCCCCACGATCGTACACCGGCATACCGCGGTAGAGCCCGGATACCGGATGCAAGGCAATGGCCCTCACGCGTTGCGGATCGATATGCTGGCACACTACGAGGGTGTAGGGGTTGCCACCGTTATGCACATCCAGTGCCTGCCCGAGTGGTGGCAGGTAATCGCAGCGCACGTTGACGACCGGGCCTTGTGCGGCCTCGATCCATCCCACGGTGTTGAGCTCCGGCGCCATCCTAATTCTTACCGTCGTCCAAGAATTCAGATGCGACCAGTCTATCCTATTTTAAAGCAGGCCGTGCCACTTGGCCGGCATGCTAAGCTAGCCGCCATGTATATCGTCGCAATCGCCTGGCTGTATGTCACCCTGATGATGGCGCTGACCGAGCCCAGCATCGCCGCAGGTTTTCTAACGTTCGTGTTCTATGGCTTGCTGCCGTGTGCGCTGCTGCTCTGGCTCATCGGCACGCCGCAGCGGCGGCGCAACCGTTTAGCCGAGGTCGCCGAGCAGCCACTTGACGCCACCGACGGAGGCGATGCCCAAGGCGATTAGCGCGACCTGCTGCACCGTGGCGCGCAATTCGGGACGCTTGTGCAGGCCCGGAATCAGATCGGCCACCGCGACGTAGATCATGCTGGATGCGGCAAGGCCAAGTACGAATGGCAGCACCCCCTTGAGCGAATCCAGCGTGAAATAAGCCAACGCCCCCCCCACCATGGTAGCGACGCTGGAAAGCAAATTCAGTATCAAGGCCTGGCGCCGGCTGTAGCCGGAATGCAGCAAGATCAGGAAATCACCGACTTCCTGTGGAATTTCGTGGGCGATGATGGCCAGCGCGGTCACCGTTCCCAGCTTGAAATCCGTCATGAATGCCGCGGCAATGAGCACACCGTCGACAAAATTATGGAAGGTATCCCCCACGGTAATCATCATGCCGCTGCGGCCATGATCATGCCCGTGACTGTGATCATGAGTGGCGCCGGCATGAGCTTCGCACTCGTCGCCATGACAGTGGCGCCACAACACCAGCTTTTCCAGTACGAAAAACAGCAGGATGCCGATCAGTATCGTCGTCGCCATCGCATGTGCGCTCGGGGCGCTATCGAAGGCCTCAGGGATGATCTCGAGGAACGCGGCACCGAGCAGCGCACCGATGGCATAACTGACCAGCACCGGCACCCACTGCGCACGAGCCCGGAAAGCGACGAAGGCCGCCGCCAGCATGCTAAGCAATCCGCCAACCAGGCTGGCAATCACAATGGAAGTAAAAACGGGCATGAAAGGCTCGGTGAACAGAAAACCGGGATTATACGGGATGTGTCAAGCGGCGCTCAGCCAGATCAGGGAAACCATGCGTCCGGTCCTGCCATCGCGGCGATAAGAAAAAAACCGGCCAGCATCCGTATAAGTGCAGAAATTCCCGCCATAAACGCGCGTCACCCCCAGCGCCCGCAGGCGCAGCCGGGCCAAGGCGTAAAGATCGGCAAGATATTTTTCACCTTTGGCCTCGAAAGCTGCGGCGCTCGCCGCATCGTGTCCGAGGAACGTTTCGCGCACTTCCGGCCCTACCTCGAACGCCTGCGGACCGATAGCCGGCCCCAGCCAAGCTATCAGTTCGTGTCCGGGCACATCCATCGCCTTCACGGTCTCCTCGATCACGCCATCCGCCATACCGCGCCAGCCGGCGTGGGCGACCCCGGCCACCGTCCCGGCATCGTCGCACAGGAAGACCGGCAGGCAGTCCGCCGTCATCACGGCGCAGACGGCATTGCGCTGGCGGGTGATGCCAGCATCTGCTTGCGGCGCGCAGCCGGCCGTCTCGGCCATGATCACACGGGTTCCGTGCACTTGCTCCAGCCAGACCGGCTCGCTCGGGACCCACGCACTCAGCAATTGGCGGTTTGCCGCGACAGCATAGGCATCGTCCCCGACGTGCATGCCGAAATTGAGGCTGTCGTAGGGCGACTGGCTTCTGCCGCCCTGCCTTGTCGTCTGCAGCGCCTTGACGCAAGCCGGCGCCGGCCAGTCGGGAACTATGAAATGCAGGTCGAGGCTCACTCCTCCTCATCCTCGAAATCGTCGTCGAGCTCTTCATCGTCCGCATAGAAGAGCTCGAATTCCTCGTCGCTGACCTCCTCCGCATCCACATGGCGCATGGCTTCCAGCAAGCCCTTCATGTCGGCGGGCAATTCGGCCTGCCATTCCATGGGCTTGCCCGTGGCCGGGTGCAGCAACCCGAGCCGAACCGCATGCAACGCCTGCCGCTTGAATCCCTTTAACGTTTCACGCAAGGTCTGCGTCATCGCGCGATGCGGCACGATACCGCGCAAACCGTAAACGGGATCGCCCACCAGCGGCGCGCCGATATGCTGCATGTGTACGCGAATCTGGTGCGTTCGCCCGGTTTCCAATCGGCAGCGCAGATACGTATGCACGGCAAAGCGTTCCAGCACCTCGTAATGGGTGATCGCCGGCTTGCCGCCGACACGCGTGACCGCCATGCGTGTGCGCGCACGCGGATCTCGACCGATCTGGGTTTCCACCGTCCCGTTCTGCCACACTTCGCCCCATACGATGGCGCGGTATTCGCGCTTGACGGTACGCGCCTGCAACTGGCGCACCAGGCTGGTCTGCGCAGCCATGGTCTTGGCCACCACCAGCAAGCCGGTGGTTTCCTTGTCCAAACGATGCACGATGCCTGCGCGCGGCAGTTCCTTCAGCTGGGGCGCATGGTGCAACAGCGCATTCAGCAGCGTCCCCTGCCAATTCCCCGCTGCCGGATGTACCACCATCCCGGCCGGCTTGTTGATGACGAGAATGTGCTCATCCTCGTGTACGATGTCGAGCTCAATGGCTTCCGGAGCGAAAGCGGTTTCCTCGGGACGGGCCTGGGGCTCCACGGCAACCGTTTCGCCCCCCCAGACCTTTTGTTTGGCGATGGCAGGCTGCCCGTCCACCAGGATACGCGCCTCCTTGATCCAGGCTTGCAGACGCGCGCGCGAATAGTCCGGCAGAAGTTTGGGCAAGGCCTGGTCGAGCCGTGATCCGGCCAGGGATTGAGGAATGACAAGTGTGATAGGCTGGGGTTGGGTCATCGGTTATAATCGGAAAAAAATGTCTTTGGGACTAATTACATGAAACGTAGTGTAGCCTTAATTCTCGCCCTGTTTCTCTCCGCTTGCGCCATTTTCGGCGATCCTACGGAAATCGACGAGACCAAGGGATGGACGGTACAGCGGATCAACAGCGAGGCCGAAAAGTCATTGAAGGATCATGACTACGAAAAAGCCATCAAATATTACCAGATCATCGAGTCCCGGTATCCCCATGGCCGCTATGCCCTGCAAGCCGAACTGGAAGTCGCTTACGCCTATTACAAGAAGGGCGAAGCCGCTTCGGCGATTGCTGCAGCCGACCGCTTTATCAAGTTGCATCCGCACCACCCCAACGTCGATTACCTGTACTACTTGAAGGGGCTGGCTACTTTCAACGAACGCGGCATCGTCGACAAGCTGACCGCCCAGAACATCAGCGACCGCGATCCAAAATCGCTGCGCGAATCTTTCGCCTCGTTCAAGGAACTGGTCACGCGCTTCCCCGAAAGCAAATATGTCAAGGATGCTCAGGCCCGCATGGTTTACTTGGTGAATACGCTCGCCGAGCATGAAATGTTCGTCGCACGCTATTACATGAAGCGCGAGGCCTACCTGGCCGCAGTCAACCGCTGCAAGTTCGTGCTCGAAAACTACCCGCAAACGCCCGCGGTCGAGGAAGCGCTGGTCACCATGATCAGCGCCTACGACCTGCTGGGTCTGGAAGACCTGAAACAGGATGCCTTGCGTGTACTGAAGACCAACTACCCGGAAAGCCGTTTCAACGGCAAGGCTGCACCGCCCGAACAAAAATCCTGGTGGAAATTCTGGGAAAGCCTGTAACTCGCGCCTGAAAGTTTATGGAATCGGCAATGCGGGATTATCCCGCACACGCCTCAGAACAAAGCTGGTATGCACCCCGGTCACGCCGGTGATACGCGTAATCTTGTTCAGAAGCAAATCCTGATAGGCCTCCATGTCTTTCACGACGACCTTGAGCTGGTAATCCGACTGCTGGCCGGTAATCAACAGGCATTCCACCACTTCTGGAATTTTTGAAATGCCCGCCTCGAAGTTGGCAAAGCGTTCCGGGGTGTGCTGATCCATGGAGATTCCGATCAAGGCCATCAGCGTCAGCCCCAGCTTCTTGGCATCAAGTACGGCCCGGTAGCCCGCGATGACCCCGTTTTCCTCGAGCATACGCACACGCCGCAGGCAGGGGGCAGGCGACAGCCCGATATGGTCTGCCAGTTCCTGATTACTCATGCGACCATGCTTCTGCAATACCTCCAAAATCATCCTGTCGTAACGATCCACGCCGATCCTTTCTTGAATTGCAGAGAAATTGCAATATAATTTCTTGTATATTTATTATATTAAAATAATATTTTACAAAATCAAGTTTTATCCTTTCATTTCGCAATAGAATTTTCCAAATTACCGCTACCATGACTGTTATCGATTATTGATATTCAGCGCAGGAGCCGTCATGTTGCAAAGCCCTTCCGAGAAATACCGCCCGTTTACCCCGGTCCAGCTCGCGGATCGTTACTGGCCCAACCGCGTCATTACCGCTCCGCCAATCTGGATGAGCACCGATCTGCGCGATGGCAACCAGTCCTTGTTCGAACCGATGCATGGCGAGAAGAAATTGCGCATGTTCAAAATGCTCTGCCAGATCGGTTTCAGGGAAATCGAAGTGGCGTTCCCTTCCGCTTCGCAGACGGATTTCAATTTCGTCAGAACGCTGATCGAGGACAACCATATTCCGGACAATGTGACGATAGAGGTGCTCACGCAAGCACGCGAACATCTCATTCGCCGCACCATGGAATCGATCAGGGGCGCGCGGCGCGCCATCGTTCATGTCTACAACGCCACCTCCCAACCTTTTCGTGACACCGTATTCGGCATGAGCAAGGCTGAAGTTGTCGCAATGGCAGTGAATGCGGTGGAGCTTGTCAAGCAGTTGGCTGCAGACATGCCGGAGACGGAAATACAATTGCAATACAGCCCGGAAACTTTTTCCGCCACTGAGTTGGAGTTTTCGCTTGAGGTATGCAATGCGGTGACGGCCGCCTGGGACGCCACGCCCGAGCGCAAGGTGATTCTCAACCTCCCGACGACGGTCGAGGTGAGTACGCCGAACGTGTACGCCGACCAGATCGAATGGATGCATCGCAACCTTGCACGTCGCGACAGCGTCATCCTCAGCCTGCATCCGCACAACGATCGCGGCACGGCAGTCGCTGCCGCCGAACTCGGCCTGATGGCAGGCGCAGACCGTGTCGAAGGCTGCCTGTTTGGCAACGGAGAACGTACCGGCAACGTCGATCTTGTCACTGTTGCCCTCAACATGTACACCCAGGGCATCCATCCTGGGCTCGATTTCTCCGACATCAACGCCATCGGCCGTACCGTCGAGGATTGCAACCAACTGCCGATTCACCCACGCCACCCGTATGTGGGCGACCTCGTATTCACGGCTTTCTCCGGCTCCCACCAGGACGCCATCAAGAAAGGATTCGCCGCTCAAAAGGCCGGCGCCCCGTGGAACGTCCCTTACCTCCCGATTGACCCGGCCGATCTCGGCCGCAGTTACGATTCCATCATTCGGGTCAACAGCCAATCGGGCAAGGGTGGCATCGCCTTCCTTCTGGAATCAAACTACGGGGTCGTACTGCCAAGACGCTTGCTGGTCGAATTTTCCGGAGTCGTACAACAACATACCGACATGCTCGGCAATGAAGTTCGCGCGTCCGACATCTGGCAACTGTTTACGGCCCAGTATCTCGATGAGGAGGCCGCCATCCGTTATCGCGAACACCACCTCTTCGAACATGGCGATGCCCAGGGTGTCCGCCTTGCGCTCGAAATTGAGGGCATTCCCCACCTGTTAAGCGGTGAAGGCAACGGACCGATAGATGCGACCATCCATGCGTTGCGTGGAGCCGGTATTGAACTTCAGGTGCGCAGTTACGAGGAGCGCTCCATCGCAGCCAGCATCGATGGAGCGGAAGCAGGCGCCTGCGCGTTTATTGAAGTGGCAAACCAGGGGCGGGAATTCTATGGGGTTGGTATGGATACCAATATCGTCACCGCCTCGATCAAGGCGATTATCAGCGGCCTCAACCGCAGTCGCCAGAACTCGCAGCTCTCCCGGGATGCAAAAATACCCGCTTGATCGGCAGCGCCAGAAACATGCCCGGCCTTTTAGCCAAGGCCGGGATTGTGGCTTTTACCCAGAGGTGTTCAGCTGGACTATTTCGATGCCAGGATCGCCTGCAGGGTACTCAGGAAGCGTGCGTTTTCTTCCGGCAGGCCGATACTCACGCGCAACCAGTCAGGCATGTCGTAGGCAAACACCGGACGCACGATCACACCGTTCTCCAGCAATTTTCGATTGACTGCCGCGGCTTCCGCGACATGAAAGCTGACGAAGTTGCCGTAGGACGTTATATAGCGCAACCGCAGCGCACTCAGTCCTTCACACATCTGCGCCATGCCCGCATCGTTCAAGCTACGGCTACGCTGGACAAACTCATGATCTTCAAGAGCTGCCGCGGCCGCGGCCTGGGCGAGCAGGTTCACATTGAAAGGCTGGCGCACGCGATTCATGACGTCAGCGACAACGGGATGAGCTAGCGCGTAGCCGACACGCAATCCGGCCAGACCATAGGCCTTCGAGAAAGTACGGGTCACGATCAGATTGTCAAACAATGACAGCCAGGAAATGGCCTCGGATTTGCGCGCGTCGGACAGGTACTCATCGTATGCCTCGTCCAGGACGACCAGCACATGGCTTGGTACGCTGCGCAGGAAATCAAGCAATTCGGTTTTGTCCAGCAATGTTCCGGTCGGATTGTTGGGATTGGCGATAAAGATGACACGTGTCGCAGGCGTCACTGCGGCAAGCATGCGCGAAAGGTCATGCCCGAACTCCCTGGCTGGAACCGTCACGCCTCGTGCCCCCACCGCGAGTGTAACCAGAGGATAGACGGCAAACGCGTGTTGCGAAAACACCGCTTCACATCCTGGTGCAAGAAATGCGCGCGCGACCAATTCGAGCACATCGTTGGAGCCATTGCCGGGAACAATTTGCTCCATGAATACCCCGAATCTGGCGCAAATCGCCTGTTTCAGGGCGAAGGCATTCCCATCCGGATATAGCGCTACGTTATTCAGCGCATCTTCCATCGCTTTGCGCGCCATAGGACTCATGCCCAATGGGTTTTCGTTGGAAGCCAGCTTGATGATGTCCGCTTCGTTCAGGCGCATCTCTCGCGCCAGCTCGGAAATCGGCTTGCCAGGCTGATAAGGGGCTATCGCACGGACATAGTCTGGTGCGAGCGCAGAAAGATCATGGGTCATATTGCTGATTCGGAAAACGGGACTAGATAACTGCAACCGGGTAGGAGCCCAGCACTTTCAGAAAAGCAGCCCGTTCCGTCAATTCGGACAACGCCTGCTGAACCTGCGCATCCTGTCGATGCCCTTCGATATCGACGAAGAAAACATATTCCCAAAGACCGGTATGTGCCGGACGGGACTCGAACTTGGTCATGCTGACGCCATGGCGTGCAAGCGGCTCCAGCAGCGCCACCACCGCCCCCGGCACGTTGCGCGCAGCCATCGCCAGGGAGGTCTTGTCTTTGCCGGAAGGCGCAACGTCATGCCCGGACAGCACCAGGAACCGTGTCGTGTTACGTGGATCGTCCTCGATATTTTCGGTCAGCAGACTCAGACCAAACAGCTCGCCGGCACGCCGGCTCGCAATCGCGGCAGCGCCTTCTTCCATCCCGGCAAGTCTGGCGGCCTCGGCATTGCTGGCGACAGCTTGGCGCTCGACCCCGGGCAGGTTGCGGTTCAACCATTCATGGCACTGCGCCAGGGATTGCGCGTGGGAATAGACCTTACGGATGCCATTCTTGGCAATGTCTCGGGCAAGGAGATTGTGGTGCACCGGCAGTTCGATCTCGCCGCAGATATGCAAACTGGTCTGCAACAGCAGATCGAGCGTGCGCCCCACACCGCCTTCGGTAGAGTTTTCCACTGGCACCACGCCGTAATCCACCGTGCCGGATTCGACCGTCTGGAATACCTCATCGATGGAGGCACATTGCACCGGCTTGGACAACCCGCCGAACTGCTTGCTCGCCGCTTCTTCGCTGAATGTGCCGAGCGGCCCCAGGAAAGCGACCGACAATTCCTTTTCCAATGCCCGGCAATGCGACATCACCGTACGGAAAATCGCCGTCACGGCTTCGCCCGAGAGCGGCCCCGGGTTGTTCTCCAGCAGCCGGCGCAGCACCTGGGCCTCGCGCTCTGGGCGGTAAATCGGGCCGCCATTCTTGACCTGGCCAATGGTATGGGCCAATTGCGCCCGCTCACTCACCAGGGACAACATTTGCTGATCGATCGCGTCGATCTGATCACGCAGCGTTTTAAGGTCCTTATCCATTGCGGCGAGCGAAATCCATCATGAAATTGATCAAAATCTGTACGCCTTCCAGCGGCATTGCGTTGTAGATCGACGCACGCATGCCGCCTACCGTCTTGTGTCCGCGCAACGCCACAAGGCCGGCCTGCTCCGCTTCCGTGAGAAAACGCTCATCCAGCGTGGCATCGCGCAAAGTAAATGGTACGTTCATACGCGAACGATCCTGTACTTGCACCGGATTATGATAGAAGCCGCCGCTTTCGTCGATGCAGCGATAAAGCAACGTCGCCTTTTCGATATTCACTTTTTCCATCACCACCAGCCCGCCCTGGCGCTTCAGCCATTGAAACACCAGCCCGGCCACATAGATCGAGAACGTGGGCGGCGTATTCGGCATGGAGCCGTTCTCCGCCATGACCGAGAAATCCATGATGCTTGGCATGGTCGAAATGGCTTTGCCCAGCAAATCCTCACGCACGATGCACAGCACAAGGCCGGACGGGCCGATATTCTTTTGCGCACCGGCATAGATCAGGCCGTAGCGGCTGACATCGACGGAACGCGACAGAATATGAGAGCTCATGTCCGCCACCAGCGGCACATCTCCCGCCAGTTCGCCAAGATGGGCGCAGTCATCCTGCACTTCGACCCCGTAGATGGTTTCGTTGGTGCAAAGATGCAGAAACGCGGCATTCGGGTCGAGCGCGATCTCGTTGTCCTGCAGGAACCGGGTAAATCCGTCTGCAACCGCGCCCTTGGCTGCAGTACTGCCGGCCACGTGCACGGCCCCGGCGATTGGCGCCACGCGTTTCGCTTCGTCCACGGCTTTTTTCGACCACGAGCCGGTGACCAGGTAATCGGCCGAGCGGCCGGCGGCGAGATTCATCGGAATCTGGGAAAAAAGCTGCGTCGCCCCGCCCTGCAGGAACAACACCTTGTAATTGGCCGGAATGCTCATCAACTCACGCACATCGGCTTCGGCGGTTTTGATGATGGACTCGTAAGCCTTGCCACGGTGGCTCATTTCCATCACGCCCATCCCGGCACCATGCCAGTCGAGCATCTCGTCCCGCGCCTGCGCGAGCACCTCGGCAGGAAGCGCAGCCGGACCGGCGCTGAAATTCCAGACACGAGTCACGCTACGCTTCGCCTTCCTCTTCGGTTTCGACCACCTTCTCCAGACCGGAAAGTTTTTCGCCTTCACCCAGATTGATCAGCGTCACGCCCTGGGTGGCGCGGCCCAGTTCGCGGATTTCCTTGACGCGGGTGCGGATCAGCACGCCGCCGGTGGTGATCAGCATGATCTCGTCCTCGTCGCTCACCAGCTTGGCGGCGACCACCTTGCCGTTGCGCGCCGAGGTGGCGATCGCGATGACGCCCTGCGTACCGCGGCCGGAATGGCGGAAATCAGCCAGCACGGTGCGTTTGCCATAGCCGTTCTCGGTCGCCACCAGTACGGTCTGCTTGTCGTCGTCGGCGATCAGCAGCGACAACACCTGCTGCTTGGCCTGCAATTTCATGCCGCGTACGCCGCGCGTTGCACGCCCCATGGCGCGTACATCTTCCTCGTCGAACCAGACCGCCTTGCCGGCATCCGACACCAGCACAATATCGTTGCTGCCATTGGTGACTTCGGCACCGACCAGGAAATCGCCCTCGTCCAGGTTGATCGCAATGATGCCGGCCTTGCGCGGGTTGGAGAACTCGGTCAACGCGGTCTTTTTTACCGTGCCCTGCGCGGTTGCCATGAAGATGAAGTGATTCTCGTCGAATTCCTTCACCGACAGGATGGCGTTGATCTTCTCGCCCTCCTCCAGCGGGAACAGGTTGACGATGGGCTTGCCGCGGCTGACGCGGGAACCCTGCGGCACTTCGTAGACCTTGAGCCAGTAGACGCGGCCGCGGCTGGAGAAGCACAGGATGTAATCGTGCGTGTTGGCGACGAACATCTTGTCGATGAAATCGTCTTCCTTGGTCGCTGCTGCCTGCTTGCCGCGACCGCCGCGACGCTGCGCGCGGTATTCGGCCAGCGGCTGCGACTTGATGTAGCCGGTGTGCGACAGTGTCACGACCACGTCTTCTGGCGTGATGAGGTCTTCCAGCGAAATGTCCTGCGCGTTGTGCTCGATCTCGCTGCGGCGCTTGTCGCCGAACTGCGCCTTGATCGCGGACAGTTCGGTGACGATGATCTGCGTCACACGCTCCGGCTTGGCAAGGATGTCCAACAGGTCGGTGATGAGGTCCATCACCTCCTTGTATTCGGTAACGATCTTGTCCTGCTCCAGACCGGTCAGGCGTTGCAGGCGCATCTGCAAAATTTCCTGCGCCTGCACGTCGGATAGCCTGTAGCCGTTGGCCTTGAGGCCGTAGGCTTCGTCCAGACCTTCGGGGCGCGAGGCTTCCATCGCGGCACGAGCCAGCATTTCCTCCACCACCGGCGACTTCCAGGTACGCTCCATCAGCGCGACCTTGGCCTCCGGCGGCGTCGGCGCGGCCTTGATGAGCGCGATCATCTCGTCCACGTTGGCGAGCGCCACTGCCAAGCCTTCCAGCACATGGCCGCGCGCGCGCGCCTTGCGCAGCTCGAACACGGTACGGCGCGTCACCACTTCGCGGCGATGACGCAGGAAGGCTTCCAGCATCTGCTTGAGGTTCAGCAGGCGCGGCTGGCCGTCCAGCAGCGCCACCATGTTCATGCCGAAGGTGTCCTGCAGTTGGGTCTGCTTGTAGAGGTTATTCAGCACAACTTCCGGCATTTCGCCGCGCTTGAGCTCGATCACCATGCGCATGCCGGACTTGTCCGATTCGTCGCGCAGGTCGGAAATACCCTCGATCTTCTTGTCGTTGACCAGTTCCGCGATCTTTTCGATCAGCGACTTCTTGTTCACCTGATACGGCAATTCGTCGACGATGATCGCCTGGCGCTCACCCTTGCCGATGTCCTCGAAATGGGTACGTGCGCGCATCACTACACGGCCGCGCCCAGTGCGATAGCCTTCCTTGACGCCAGCGGTACCGTAGATGATGCCTGCGGTCGGGAAATCCGGCGCAGGCACGATGTCGATCAACTCGTCGAGGGTAATTTCCGCGTTTTGCAGCACGGCCAGACATGCATCAATGATTTCGCCAAGATTGTGAGGCGGGATATTGGTCGCCATGCCCACCGCGATACCGGACGAACCGTTGATCAGCAGGTTGGGAATGCGCGCCGGCATGATGAGCGGCTCCTGCTCGGAACCGTCATAGTTCGGGCCGAAATCGACCGTTTCCTTGTCGAGGTCGGCCAGCAGTTCGTGCGCAATGCGCGCCATGCGGATTTCGGTGTAACGCATGGCCGCCGCGTTATCGCCGTCCACAGAACCGAAGTTGCCCTGCCCGTCCACCAGCATATAGCGCAAGCTGAAATCCTGCGCCATGCGCACGATGGTGTCGTACACCGCGGTGTCGCCGTGCGGGTGGTATTTACCGATCACGTCGCCGACGATACGCGCCGATTTCTTGTACGGCCGGTTCCAGTCGTTGGAAAGCTCGTGCATGGCGTAAAGCACACGGCGGTGCACCGGCTTCAGGCCATCACGAACATCCGGAAGCGCACGCCCCACGATCACGCTCATGGCGTAATCGAGATAGGAACGACGCATTTCTTCTTCTAGGCTGACGGGAAGTGTTTCTTTGGCAAACTGATCCATAAATCCAAGTTACTCGGCGATGGCGTAAAAGCCTTGATTCTAGCATGATAGTGCAACCCCCATCACCCCTAATCCGGCCTCATGCCAGCGGCCCGCGGATCGCCTGCAGGCAGCATGAAAAGGCCTTGATTGCAAATCCATTTTTCATTCATTGTTGAATTCGACACCGGGCTGCCGCATGATGATGCGTTTTAACAACAACATCTCTCGGAGGATCATTATGGCAAGCACTGTCACGCTCAAGGGCAACCCCGTCGAAGTCGCCGGAAATTTCCCCTCCCCCGGGCAAACCGCCCCCGATTTCACGCTCGTCAACCAGGATCTGCAGAATGTCGGCCTGGCCGAATTCGCCGGAAAACGCAAGATACTGAACATTTTCCCTAGCATCGACACGCCGACCTGCGCTACTTCGGTACGCAAATTCAACCAACTGGCCAGCGAATTGCCGAACACCGCGGTCCTCTGCATCTCGGTGGATTTGCCGTTTGCGCAGAAGCGTTTCTGCGGCGCGGAAGGGCTCTCCAATGTCACGACCCTGTCCACCATGCGCGGCCGTCGCTTCCTGGAGGATTACGGCGTCGCCCTCGCCAGCAGCAAGCTGGAAGGCATCGCGGCGCGCTCGGTAGTGGTGCTCGACGAGAACAACAAGGTCCTGCACAGCGAACTGGTCAGCGAGATCGTCAACGAACCCAATTACGACGCCGCTCTGGCTGTATTGCGCTAGGCATTTTGCAACGGACGGCCATGCCCGCGATGCACCGCTCCTTGCGAGATTTAATTAGAAATTTGATGTGGGTTGAATTAAGCTATTAGTCTTTCTACGCCATTCAACCCACATCAAGAAGGAGAACCCTCATGGCCGTCCTCGTCGGAAAACCTGCTCCCAATTTCACCGCGGCTGCCGTCCTCGGCTGCAACACCATTGAAGAAAGTTTCAATCTTGCCGACCACATCAAGGGCAAGTATGCGGTGATTTTTTTCTACCCGCTGGATTTCACCTTCGTCTGCCCGTCTGAACTGATTGCGTTCGACCATCGCCTGGAAGAATTCACCAAGCGCGGCGTGCAAGTGATCGGCGTGTCCATCGATTCCCATTTCACCCACCTGGCCTGGAAGAACACCCCGGTCAACGCCGGCGGCATCGGCAAGGTCGGCTACCCGCTCGTCGCCGACATCAAGCACGATATCGCCAAGGCCTATGACGTCGAAGCGGATGCCGGCGTTGCCTACCGCGGCTCCTTCCTTATCGACAAGCTGGGCATCGTTCGCCACCAAGTCGTCAACGATCTTCCGCTCGGCCGCAACATCGACGAAATGCTGCGCATGGTCGATGCCCTGCAATTCACCGAAGAACACGGCGAAGTCTGCCCGGCCGGCTGGAACAAGGGCAAGGCCGGCATGGATGCCAGCCCGGAAGGCGTTGCCAAATACCTGGCTGCACACGCTACCGAACTGTAAAACAGTTTCTCAAAAACATAACGGGGCCTATGGCCCCGTTATGTTTTTATCCGCAAGCCGATCTAACCCAGACGCAAATCCGCCTTGAGATCGTCGATATGCTCAAGGCCAACCGCAATGCGTACCAGCCCATCCCCGATCCCCGCCGCCGCACGCGCTTCCGGCGTTACCCGGCTATGCGTAGTGGTGGCCGGATGCGTGATGGTAGATTTTGCATCGCCGAGATTGGCGGTAATCGATAGCAGGCGGGTACTATCGATCAGCTTCCAGGCCGCCTCCTTGCCGCCCTTGATATCAAACGAGACGATCCCTCCGCCGCTACGCTGCTGACGCATTGCCAGTGCATGCTGCGGATGCGACGGCAAACCCGGGTAATAGACGCGCGCCACCTGCGGCTGCTGCTCCAGCCATTGCGCCAGCGCCAGCGCGCTGCGGGAATGCGCCTCCATGCGCAGACTAAGCGTTTCCAGACCTTTCAGGAATACCCAGGCATTGAAAGCACTCATGCTCGGGCCGGCCGTGCGCAGAAAACCGTAGACGGGTTCGAGAACGTCCTTCTTGCCTAATACCGCACCGCCCAGGCAGCGCCCCTGACCGTCGATATACTTGGTCGCGGAATGCACCACGACGTCCGCTCCCAATTCGAGTGGCTTTTGCAGTGCGGGCGTGCAGAAACAGTTGTCCACGACCAGCCGTGCACCAGAAGCATGAGCCAGTTCGGCCAGCACGCCGATATCGCAGACTTCCGTGAGCGGATTGGACGGCGTTTCCACGAAAAACAGCTTGGTGTCGGGACGTACGGCCGCCTTCCATTCCTCGATATCGGTGAGTGAAACGAATGTCGTTTCCAGGCCCCAGCGCTTGAGGATGTTGCCGAACAATTGCACGCTGGTGCCGAAGATGCTGCGCGAAGCCACGACATGATCGCCGGCAGAACAGAGCCCCATCACGCACGCAAGAATCGCGGACATGCCGCTGGAAGTCGCCACGCAGAACTCTGCGCCTTCCAGGGCGGCCAGCTTGTCCTGAAACATCGTGACCGTGGGATTGGTGAAACGCGAATAGATATTGCCCGGCTCCTGCCCGCCGAAACGGGCCGCCGCCTGCGCCGCGCTCTCGAAAACAAAGCTGGAGGTCAGGAAGATCGCCTCGGAATTCTCACCAAATTCGGTGTGCGCACTGCCTGCGCGCACCCCCAGGGTTTCCTGTTGCCACTGGTATTCCATGTTATTGCCCTTCTTGCCCGTATCCGGGCATAAAAAAACCCGCTTCAGCATTGGCTAAAACGGGCTTTTCCGGCTCGCTTTAGCTGTATTTGTAATGCGCCCGCAAGCTGAAACTTCAAATCGGCGCAGATCAAACAGTAAGGCTTGCAGATCGCCTTGTCAACTTCGGCTTAGGCGGCCTCCTCCTCCATGTTCTCCGCACCGACCAGATTGAGGTCCAGCTGGGTACTGGAATTGGCCGGTTTGAGCTTCTTCTCGCCATCGCCGCGTGCATTTTCGATGGCCGACAGGTACTCCTCGGTGATATCGCCGGTCACGTAGTTGCCGTCGAAGCAGGAGCAGTCCAGCTGCCGGATATCAGGATTGCTCAGTTGCACCGCATGCACCAAGGCATCGAGATCCTGGTAGATCAAGGCATCCGCACCGATTTCCCGGCAGATTTCCGCGTCGCTGCGACCAGTTGCCAACAGCTCGTCACGCGACGGCATGTCGATGCCGTACACATTCGGGTAACGCACGGGCGGCGCCGCAGAAGCAAAAAATACCTTGTTCGCACCGGCTTCGCGTGCCATCTGGACGATACGCTGCGAAGTAGTGCCACGCACGATGGAGTCGTCCACCAGCAGCACGTTCTTGCCCTTGAATTCCATGCCGATCGGGTTCAGTTTCTGGCGCACCGATTTCTTGCGCAGCGCCTGCCCCGGCATGATGAAGGTTCGCCCTATGTAACGGTTCTTGATGAAGCCTTCACGGTAAGTCAGGTTGAGTGCATTGGCCAGCTGCAATGCACTGGGACGACTGGTATCCGGAATGGGGATGACGACATCGATATCCAGATGCGACCATTCGCGATGAATCTTTTCCGCCAGGCTCTCGCCCATGTGCAAGCGCGTCTGGTAAACCGAGACGCCATCGATCACCGAGTCAGGGCGCGCGAGGTAGACATACTCGAAAATACAGGGATTGAGCACCGGATTTTCCGCGCACTGGCGTGCATGGAAATTACCGTCCATGTCGATAAAAATTGCTTCGCCGGGCGCCACGTCGCGTACCAGTTGAAAACCGAGCACGTCCAGCGCCACACTTTCGGACGCAACGACGTACTCTACGCCTTTTTCGGTTTCCTGCTTGCCGATCACCAGCGGACGGATGCCGTTGGGATCGCGGAACGCCAGCATGCCGTAGTTGGCGATCATCGCCAGCACTGCATAAGCGCCCTTCACGCGCCTGTGCACCCCGGCCACGGCACCGAAGATCATGTCCACGTCGAGCGCGGTGCTGCGCGCCGTACTTTCGATTTCATGCGCCAGCACATTCAGCAGCACTTCGGAATCCGACGTGGTATTGATGTGGCGCAGATCCTGACGGAACATCTCGCGCTTGAGTTGCTCGGAATTGGTCAGGTTGCCGTTATGGCCGAGCACGATACCGAACGGGGAATTGACATAGAAGGGCTGCGCTTCGGCGGCGGAAGACGAGCCGGCGGTTGGATAGCGCACATGGGCGATGCCGACATTGCCGATCAGGTTGCGCATGTGACGCGTCTGGAAAACGTCCTGCACCAACCCGTTGTTCTTGTGCATGTAGAACGTTCCGCCGTCGCTGGTCACGATGCCGGCGGCATCCTGGCCGCGATGCTGCAGCACCAGCAGGCCATCATACAGCAACTGGTTGACGGGGTTCTTGCCAACGATACCGATAATTCCACACATGCTGTGAAGTCCGCTCCTGCAGTTATCCGCGAGCCTGAACAGGCTCTAAATTAGTCGTATTTGACATGTTTGGCAATGCCTTCCGGCAGCCAGGGCAACGCGTGCGTCACCATGGCTTCCAGGGGCGGGCTGAACATCGCATTCCGCCAGAAAGGTTCACGCGGCAGACTGGTCAGCCCGCCCAGGAATACAATAATCCCGGCAACCAGTATCCCGCGCAGCAAACCGAACAGCGCTCCCAGCCAGCGGTCCAGCCAGCCCAACCCAACTTTCTTGAACAGTTCCGCAATCACAATGGCCACGAGGCTGATAACCAGCAACGTCACTAAAAACAGAATCAGAAAAGCGGCCAACAAGCGTAGCGACTCCCCAGGGATGGCCTGCGGCAACAGCGGCGCCAGCGCCAGGGTATACCACTTGGCGATGAAGAATGCTGTAACCCAGCCCGCCAGCGACAGCGTTTCGCGCAAAAACCCATGGAGCATGCTCAACAACACCGACAATCCCAGAATACCCAGAACCCCGTAGTCAAAAAGCGTCATGGCCGCAGTTTGACCGAACTACTTACCCGGCACGACGATAGCCGTCATTCCCAGCGTTTTCAGTTTGTCCCTGGATTTTTCAGCCTCCGCCCTGGAAGAATAAGGCCCCACGCGCAACCGAATCTTGCTGCCCTGTGCGGTATTCACGCTTTCCGTATAGGCCTTGAAACCGTCCTTCGCCAGATTCGTACGCAGCTGCCCGACTTTGGCAGCATCCGAGTAAACACCCACCTGTACTGAAAACACTTCCTTGGAAGTCTCCTTTGCCGCTACTTCCTTGGGGGCTTCCGCGCTGGATTTTTCCTGAACTGATTTTGTCTCCACCTTGGCCACGGGCGCCTTTTCCGGTGCGGATGCCGGAGCCTGTGGAGGCGCGGTCTCTGCCTTGGCCGGCTCCGCCGGTGCGGGCGGGGCTTCCTTGACTGGCTCCGGAGGAGCCGCTTCGGGACTGTCCGCAGGTGGTGTCACCGGAACGATACGGGAGGCGAAGTCCCCATTGTCCTGGCTGGGAATGCTGACAGCGATTTCAGGCTGCGGCGCCTGCGCCTGACGGTCATCCAGTACCATGGGCAGCACCGTCACCATCAATAGCACCAAGGCAATGGCACCCACAAGGCGGCGGCGCGCACGTTTCCTGAGCTGGATTTCCTGTTCGTTCAACTTCTCGGTCGCCATGAATATTCCTAAACTGCGGGGCGGTCAGTCGGCAGCGCTTGCAGCACATCGGCCACCGTATAGAAAGAGCCAAATGCCGCGATTCTATCATTTTCGCCGGCACTCAAACAGGCTTGCCGGTATGCGGAAATGACGTTGCGGTGGCAAGACACCGGTTTGCCACCGGTTTTCTCGGTCAGAATCGTCGCCAACATGGCGCCGGAAGCGCCGCGCGGCTGGTCGATGTCGGCGACAAACCAGGCATCCACCGCAGGCGCCAGCGCCTCCACTACGCCTGCGATATCCTTATCCGCCAACATCGCAAACACGGCAAGCGTGCGGCCTGAACAGGGAAAGGGAAGCCCGCGCAAATTTTCGGCAAGGCTGCGCGCGGCATGCGGATTATGTGCCACGTCCAGGATGACCTCCGGCGGACCCGGAAAGCGCTGGAACCTGCCTTGCAACAGCACGTGTTGCAGGCCATCCCATATCGCGCTGGTAGAAACCGGTAATTGTGCTTGCAGACAGCGCACCGCTTCCAATACGCAGCTCGCATTAAGCAGTTGAAATGCGCCATTCAGTGCCGGCTTGGGCAAGCCCGGCCACTGTTCCTCCCCGGAGAAGAATGTCCAGCTATCCGTGTTATCGATGAATCCGAAATCCACCCCGCTCTGCCGATAGCGCGCACCTATGGTAGCGGCAGCTTTCAGCACCGTAGTCGGAGGCTGCATGTCGCCGCAGATGGCCGGAACGCCCTTGCGGAAAATGCCCGCTTTTTCCTGCCCGATGCTTTCCCGGCTATCGCCCAGGAAATCGATATGATCGATGTCCACGCTGGTCAACACCGCACACTGCGGTTCGAATATATTCACCGCATCCAATCTTCCACCGAGTCCGACCTCCAGTATCGCAACCTCCACACCGGCCTCGATGAAAAGCCACATCGCAGCCAGCGTACCGAATTCGAAATAGGTCAGCGGAATCTCGTGGCGTACCGCCTCGACTGCGGCGAAAGCCCGGCACAACGAAGCATCGTCGGCTTCCCGGCCATCGATACGAACGCGTTCGTTATAGCGCAGCAGATGCGGTGAGGTATAGCAGGCAACGTGGTAGCCTGCCTCACGGTAGATCTGCTCCAGCATGGCACAAGTGGAACCCTTCCCGTTTGTTCCGGCAACAGTGACGATGGGGAATACGGGCTCCAGTTGCAGTGCACGCCGCACGGCATCCACGCGTTCCAGACCGAGCGCGATGGATTTGGGGTGCAGTTTCTCGAGATAGGCAAGCCAGCCGGCAAGCGTTTCCGGCACGACCGGCAGGATGGGATCAGGATCAGCCAACGGCAGTATGGTGCATCAGGTTGCCGATCAGGCTGGCGAGCTTGTCGCGCATTTCGCGACGATCGATGATGAGGTCGATCGCACCATGCTCCAGCAGGAATTCGGCGCGCTGGAAGCCTTCTGGCAAGGTTTCTCGCACGGTCTGCTCGATCACGCGCGGACCGGCGAAACCGATCAAGGCCTGCGGCTCGGCAATGATGATATCGCCCAGCATGGCAAAACTGGCTGATACCCCGCCCATGGTCGGGTCGGTCAGCACGGAAATGAAGGGCAACTGGGCATGACTGAGTTGCGTCAAGGCGGCGCTGGTCTTGGCCATCTGCATCAGCGAAAACAGCCCCTCCTGCATGCGCGCGCCACCACTGGCGGCGAAGCAGATGAATGGCGCCTTCTGTTCCATTGCGGCATGCACGCCGCGCACGAAACGCTCGCCAACCACAGAACCCATGGAGCCGCCCTGGAAACGGAATTCGAAAGCCGCAGCCACGACCGGGACTGTCTTGATCGCGCCCTGCATCACAACCAGCGCGTCGGTCTCGCCGGTTTCAGCCTGGCTTGCCTTCAAGCGGTCAGGGTAACGCTTGCTGTCCTTGAATTTGAGCGGGTCGAGCGGCGTGACCTCGGTGCCGATCTCGAAACGACCCTCGGCATCGAGCACGAAATCCAGACGGGTACGCGCCGAGATGCGGTTATGAAAACCGCACTTCGGGCAGACTTCCTGATTGTTTTCGAGATCAGTGCGATACAGCACGGATTCGCACGCAGTGCATTTGCTCCACAGCCCTTCCGGCACGGTTTTCTTGCTTGTGCCGAGACTGCGCTTGATCTTGGGGGGGAGGAGTTTCTGTAACCAGCTCATGATAGCCTTTTAATTGGAGTCGACCGCAGTGCGCAGCACGCTTGTCAGCTTCGCAAGATTCTCGGTGACATTGTGTACGGTGGAGTTTTCGACTTCTTGCACCATACGGCTGCCCACCACCACGGCATCGGCGATCTCCGCAACCGATTTCGCCGTTGCCGCATCCCGCACGCCAAAGCCGACGCCGACTGGCAGCGAAGTCTTGTTGCGAATGGCGGCCACCTTGGCTGCCACATCGGCAAGGTCGAGATTGGCCGCGCCGGTCACCCCACGCAGGGACACGTAATAGATAAAGCCACGCGCGGCAGCAACCACGGCTTCAACACGTTCCGGCGCCGATGTCGGCGCCAGCAGGAAAATTGGATCAATATTGTACTTCGCCAGACACTGGAAAGCCTCGCCGCTCTCTTCCGGCGGGAAATCCACGGTGAGCACGCCATCCACGCCGACCTCGGCGCAGCGCTTGGCAAACGCTGCCCACCCCATGGCCTCGATCGGGTTGCCATAACCCATCAACACCACGGGCGTGGTCGTATTCTTTTGGCGGAATTCCGCCACTATGTCCAGCACGTTGCGCAGCCCAATCCCATGCTGGAGCGCACGCTCGGACGCACGCTGGATGGTTGGCCCATCCGCCATCGGATCGGAAAACGGCACGCCCAGCTCGATCATGTCGGCCCCACCCTCGACCAGCGCGTGCATCATCGGCACCGTCAATTGCGGATTAGGGTCGCCTGCGGTGATGAAGGGAATGAGCGCCTTGCGCCGTTGTTGTTTGAGTTGTTCGAAGACAGTCTGAATAAGACTCACAGCGTGATTCCCTTGATGCGTGCAACAGTGTTCATGTCCTTGTCGCCGCGGCCGGACAGGTTGACCAGAATGACCTGATCCTTGCTCATGGCCGGCGCGATCTTCATTGCGTGCGCAAGTGCGTGGCTGGACTCGAGCGCCGGGATGATGCCCTCGAAGCGGCACAGCGCGTCGAAGCCGCCGATAGCTTCATCGTCGTTGATTGCAACGTACTGTGCGCGATGGATATCCTTGAGCAGGCAGTGCTCGGGGCCAACGCCGGGATAATCAAGGCCGGCGGAGATAGAGTGGGTCTCGATGATCTGTCCGTTTTCGTCCTGCATCAGATAGACCTTGTTACCATGCAGCACGCCAATCTTGGCGTCAGCCGTCAGCGGTGCCGCATGCTGGCCGCTGGCAATGCCGTGGCCACCGGCCTCGACGCCGATCAACTGCACGCCCTCTTCCTCAATGTAGGGATAGAACATGCCAATCGCGTTCGAACCGCCGCCGACGCAGGCGATGACTATGTCCGGCTGCCGCCCGATCATTTCCGGCATCTGCACCTTGGCTTCGTTGCCGATCACGCACTGGAAGTCGCGCACCATCATCGGATAGGGGTGCGGGCCGGCAGCAGTACCGAAAATATAGAAGGTGCTCTCGCAATTGGTCACCCAGTCGCGGATCGCCTCGTTGCAGGCGTCCTTGAGCGTGCGCGAGCCGCTTTCCACCGGCACCACGGTGGCACCCAGCAATTTCATGCGGAACACGTTGGGCGCCTGGCGCTGCACGTCTTCGGCGCCCATGTAGACAACACACTCCATGCCGAAGCGCGCGGCTACGGTCGCCGAGGCCACGCCATGCATGCCGGCGCCGGTTTCGGCGATCACGCGCTTCTTGCCCATGCGCTTCGCCAGCAGGGCCTGGCCGATAGCGTTGTTGATCTTGTGCGCGCCTGTGTGGTTGAGGTCTTCGCGCTTGAGGTAAATCTGCGCACCGCCCAGATGTTCGGAAAGCCGCTTGGCATGATAAATCGGACTAGGGCGGCCGACATAGTGCTTCAGTTCATGCGCAAATTCGGCCTTGAAGTCAGGGTCATCGCGAAAATGCTCATACTGCCGGCGCAACTCATCAACTGCCGGGATCAGCGTTTCCGCCATGTAGATGCCGCCAAACTGGCCGAAATGGCCATGCGCATCGGGAAAGTCATATTTGCCCATCGAGCACTCCTCGCATGAATGCGGCGATTTTCGCCGCATCCTTAATTCCTTTTTCTCGTTCCACGCCGCCGCTCACGTCCACCGCATAGGGGTGCGCGCAGCGGATCGCCTCGCCAACATTGCCGGCATTGAGCCCGCCTGCCAGGATCACCGGCACCGCCAACTGCGGCGGGATCAGACTCCAATCGAACGTCTGCCCGGTTCCGCCCGGCACTCCTTCGTGGTAAGCATCCAGCAGCAGGGCTTTCGCATCGTAAAAATCAGCCGCATATTGTAGCAAATTTGTCCCCGGCCTGACGCGCACAGCTTTCAGGTAAGGCATTCCAAATTGCCTGCAATATTGCGGCGTCTCCTCCCCGTGGAATTGCAGCACAGCCAGGTCGACCTGCGCCATGACGCCATGCACTTCTTCCACGGAAGCATCGACAAAAAGTCCGACGGCACTCACAAAAGGAGGCAGCGCGGCAACGATTTCAGCTGCCCTGGCGGGCGTAACGTAGCGCGGACTTTTCTCGTAGAACACCAGCCCAATGGCATCGCACCCATGTAAAACAGCCGCCTGGGCATCTTCGGCGCGGGTGATACCGCAAATTTTGACGCGAGTTCGCACGAAAAATAAGGAAAGTCAGGGAACGAAACCCGTAAGCGTATCCGAAAGCGGGAGCGCTGTCAGCCAACTGGCAGCAGCAATGCCTCCAGGCTGCGATGGCACGCTGGCAACCCCCATGCGCCATCGTAATCAACGCCGGTCAGGTAAAGCCCATCCGGGGAAAAGGTGGGCGGCGCCAAGGTGCGGTTGCGCGATGCCAGCAACCCCGGCATCCATTCCGGCGGGTATTTCCCTTTGCCGACATACACAAGGGCACCGACCATATTGCGCACTTGATGGTGCAGAAAGGCTCCGGCATGGAAATCGAATACGATGCAATCCCCGATCTGCTCGATGGACAAGCGATGGAGTGTCTTTACCGGAGATTTTGCCTGGCACTCAGCCGCACGGAATGCACTGAAGTCATGTTCACCAACCAGGCAAGCGGCGGCCCGCCGCATCGCCGCGACATCCAGGGGCAGATGGAACCAGCCGGCCTTGCGCGCCATGACGGCCGGCGCGACCGGACGGTTGATTAACAGATATTGATAACTACGCCCTTGCGCGGAGAAACGGGCATGAAACGTCTCATTCACCTCCTGCGCCCACAGCGCCCTCAGCCCTGGAGGCAAGAAGGCATTCACGCCTCGGACCCAGGCGCCTGGCGGACGTTGGACGTGCGCATCGAAATGTACGATCTGCGACAACGCGTGCACCCCCGCATCGGTACGCCCTGCTGCATGTACCGTCACCGCGTGTCCCGCCACTTGCGCGATCGCGTGCTGCAGGTGGTCTTGTGCACCGCAACCGCCAGGCTGGCTTTGCCAGCCGCAGAAACCGCTGCCGTCATATTCCAATGCCGCGGCGATTCTCATGCCAACCACCCGATGATCGCCGCTGCAACCAGAGCCAGGAAAAGCCAATCCGCCCAGTTCAGCCGCGGCAGATTGATGCGGATGGTTTCGATCCCGGCCTGTTCGGTGGGAAAATCCCTGAACCCGCCCCAATTCAGGCCGCGACCTTTCGGCTGTTTTGCGGCTTCCTCTTCGATGTAATGCATCGTCAGCCATAACCTCGCCGTCAGTCGTTCCGGTGAAAGCCCGAGCAGGCGTAACGGCTGCATCGCTGGATAAATGCCGGCCATCAGGCTGTCGCGCGTGGTCGATTCCAGCAACAACACCAATCCTGCCAACATGGCGATCAGCCGACCAGCCTGATGCGCCCCCAACTGCAGTCCTTCATAGGTCGGCGCCGGCGCAAACGGCCAGGCCCCGACATACTCCCCCGGCGTCGTAAAGGCATACAGCAGCCCCATCGTCAGCAGCAGCCAGCGTGACCGGTGCAGCATTTTGCGTAACGGCAAAGGATAACGAATTAAGGCAACCACCAGCACCACACACCCAACCGTAGCCAGGCAAAGCATATTCATGAACTGAAGCGCCACCGCCAACAGGATGAATGCGAAGATTCGAAGGGTAGGATGCATATCAACCTATAAATGAAAAGGCCGGGCAAAAGGCCCGGCCTCTCGCACCGCCAGACCGATTATAAGGAATCGAGCAGCTTCTGTGCCCGCTCGCGTTGTTGTGGCCCACCTTCCTGCAGAACCTCTTCGAGCAACTCGCGCGCACCCTCGGTATCGCCCATATCCATGTAAGCCGTTACGAGATCAAGCTTGGTATCCACATCCGCGGATTCATCGCCGCCGGACAGGGTAATTTCCTCCGTAGCTTCGGCTTCATCCAGTGACGACGGGCTGCCGATGTCCAGACTGATACCGGAAAGATCAAGATCCGGCACAGCTGGCGCTTCCTCAACGGTTTGCCCCGCTTCGGCCGCACCGCCGATATCGGCATCGAAGTCGAAATCGAGCACATTCTCTTCGACCGCTGGCGCAGCGGGGGCGACGGCTTCGGACTCTTGCGTGACCGCTACGGCCTGGGCAACCTCCGCCGGCTTGTCCTCTGCCATTGTGGGCAACTCCATCCCCGGCAACGCAAATTCCGCCGCTGCTTCAGCAGCCGGGATTTCAACCTCTTGCTCGGTCGCAGGCTCCACAGCTTGCGGCAACTCCAGCTCAGGCAGGTCAAGCTCGACCGCGGACGGTTCCGTGTCCATCCTTTCCTCGGCAAGAGCTTGCTCGACGGGAGACTCTGGTGTCTCGCTCGACAATTCAGGCAGTTCAATCGAAGCTGCCCCTGCAGGAGCCTCCTCGACCGAAGCTTCTTCGCTCACATCAATCTCAGGCAAGTCAAAGCTGATCTCCTCCACCGTATCCGCCTGGGCCTCCGCCACCGAGAGCTCAGGCAGGCCCAAGTCAGCCCCCTCTTGCACCGGCTCCGCTACAGCGGCACTCTCGGGAGCCTCCAGTGTGCCGATGCTGGGCAACTCGAATGACGCTTCCACCTCCGGCTCCTCTTCCGGGAGACCTAATTCGGCTGCGCCCAGTTGCACGACTTCTTCCGCGGCCGGCTCCGGCAACTCGAATTGGAAATCCATGACCGACGTATCTTCAGCAGCTGACTCTTCAGGCACGGCATCATCTGCCGGAGCCTCCTCGGCCACAGCTTCGAACGACGAGTCAAAAGTAGGCGGAAGGTCCGACGGCTCGCCACCGGATTCCTTTTCAATACCGGATGCTTCGTCCGACGGTTCCTCCGCCAACATGCCAAGATCGAAATCCAGGCTATTGTCCTGCGCTGCCGGCGCCTCGGCTTCCTGCTCGGCGGTCTCAGGGGCAGGCATAGGCTCCGCGTCGACCGCATCGGATGCCACCGTGGCTACAGCCGCCCCGCCACCGCTCGCGTACATCGGGTTTTCAGGTTCCAGGGCACGGCCCATCTCTGCAACAGCCAGCCAATTAGGATCGTTCACGCCCAGAGTCGTATAAAGCTCCCCTGCCAGCGTCTCGAATGCGGCAACATCCTTGCGGTTCGAATAAATCTCGAGCAGTTTATGGTGCAGTTCGTAACGCTTCGGTTCCTTGCTGATGGCATCCTTGAGTATTTCTTCGGCTTGCGCATCCCGGCCATAGGCCATATAAACTTCCGCCTCGGAAATAGGATCGACATCGCTGGTATCGATCATGCCATCGCCGCGATGACCGAAATCGGACAGGAACGAAGTTTCTCCGGTATCCACAGCACCATTGCCTGTATTGGCAAAAGCCGTGTCACTCTTCAGCCCCCCGGACGTCAGTATTCCCTTCTCGAAAGCATCCAGGCTCTTGCGACGTTTGTTGCGCAGGTAGAACCAGCCCCCAGCCAGCAGGACTAAAGCACCGCCAGCACCACCAAGCAACATGGGATCTTCCATCATGCTATCGAGCAACGAAGGCTCTGGCGGGGGAGGCGGCGCCATCTTTTTATCCGGTTTAGGAGTAGGAGCCGGTGGCTTGGGTTTGGGCGACTCCATTTGCGAGGCCGGCGCCGATGGCTGCATTTCTGCAGGCGCGGGCGCTGGCATCGCGCCCTCAGCGACCTGTGCTGGCTTGCCCTTTTGCAAATCGGCCAGGATCTGATTTTGGACCAGCAGCAATTTCTGCATGTCCTGAATCTGCTTTTCAAAGAAGGCAATACGCTCGTTCACTTCCGAAATCGCCTTGTCCTGAGAGGTCGACTCCTCTTCCAGCGCCTTCAGCTTGTCCGTGTCTGCACCGCTTTTCGCGGCAGCAGCCCCCTTGCCGGGCTCGACTTCGCTCTTGGAAAGCTTGACTACATCGTGCGGTCCAGCCGGTGCGGGCGGCGCATTTTTGTCCTCAGCAGCGGCGGTGATCTTGCCTGAAGCTGCCTGCTGTTCTTCCGTTTGCACATCGGGGCCGGATTTGGCCACCGTATCGGCCATCTTGTTGCGGTAGGCATTCCAGTTCGCAGTTTGGACCCGGACTTCCTTCAAGGCCTCGTCAGGACTGACGGACTGGAGTTCAGCTTTGGATGGAACGCGGATAATCTGACCGACCTTGAGCTGGTTCATGTTGTCATCCATGAACGCGCTCCGGTTGGCATGGAACAGGCCGACCAGCATCTGCTCCAACGTGACGTCGTCGACTTGCGTATTGCGT
>CAMLDQ010000011.1 GCA_946478965.1 uncultured Methylobacillus sp.
TGGCGGAGAGGGCGGGATTCGAACCCGCGTTAGGCTATTAGCCTAAACACGCTTTCCAGGCGTGCGACTTAAACCACTCATCCACCTCTCCGGTGGGAGCGGCATTATAACGTAACTCCCCCGCATGACCAAGCGGACTTGAAATTCATGTTTTCTGGTGAACCATGCTAGCCGCCACCGCGCTGAAATGCCGTATCGAACCGCCGCATCAACGCCGCTTGCTCAGTAGTGGAGAGGTCCTCGAATGCCAATTTGAGCTCTAGTTCAGGCAAATCAAGACTGCCGATTTTACGATCCGGCAAGATGCTCAGGTGAATATGCACATGGCCGCTGGCGTATGGAATCGTCATATTTTTTCGCGGCAGGCAATGCTCGGCACCAGCTAGCGCCCGTGGCAAAAGGCGGAAAAAATCGGCTTCGGTGATAGCCATCAGCCGTGTCAGAGAATAATTCACCCGCCAGCGATGGGCGGCCACATTGCCACGGCATCCCCTTCCTTGAGCACCAGCGTATCGCGCTCAGCGGGCGCGACATAAATCCCGTTGACCAGCACCAGATGTACTTTGGATTCAGGCACGCCAAATTGCGAGGCAATGGCAGCGGGTGTCACGCCTTCCGGTACATCGACTTCGATCCTGTTACGCTCTGCACCTGCCGGAAGGTATTCGCCCAAACTGGCAAAAAGTTTGAAGCTGATCTTCATGCACCAACACTGATAGTCGCGGCTTGGGCCTTGGCCAAGTAGGCCTCCATGATACGCGTGGGGTCCGCAAGCAGCTTGTCTTTCCATTCCCCAAGCGGGACACGTGTCTGGATCAGCCCGCGCAGCACGCCGACATGTTGGGTCAACCCCAGGCTGGTGGCGCCAATCAGGATATCGTCCTTGAATTCCAGCCGCAGATACTTGAACGCCTCGTTATCGACCAGTTCAACGTGTTGTCCATGTTCCGCCCCCCACCACTGCCCGAACGAAGAGGCAATCAGGCCCAGGGTATCCAGGACATTCATCGCAAGGCTCCCTTGCGAACGCGTCACCTTGCCGGCCATGTTCAACGCCGCCACCCTGGCTTGATCGGCCGCATTGGGCTGGATGGCGTTGACCGTCATGTTGCCAGTGGAAAAATCCTGCGCTTGCGCCACATCGCCCGCGGCATAGATTTCCGGGATATTCGTACGCATGCATGCATCAACCAGCACCCCGATGTCGGTCGCTACTCCGCTACCTTCCAGGAAGGCGATATGCGAGCGCACTCCCGTGGCACTGATGACAAGATCTGCCACCAGCGTCTGCCCCGTGCCGAGTCTGACATTTAGCGCGTTGCCTTCGCCCTGTTCGATCGCTTCCACTTTGGTGGAGGTAAACACGCGGACACCCTGCTTTTCCACCCAGGCCTTGATCATCGAACCGGCCCCCTCCGTCATCATACGGGGCACCATGCGATTTCCCATCTCGACCACGGTGAGATCGACACCCCGGGCGGCCAGAGCCTCCATCACGATGCAACCGACAAATCCGGCCCCCATCTGGATTACGCGGGCGCCGGGCTGGGCCCGGGCTGCAATGGCACGCGCATGTTCAAGCGTCCAGCAGGGATAGACTCCGGGCAGACCCATCCCCACGATGGGCGGCGCCACCGGATACGCTCCAGTGGCAATCAACAGGCGATCATACTCATAGCGTTGCCCGTTATCGAGCATGACATGTTTGGCTACGCTGTCGACCCGCGTAACGCGAGCGATCACAGTTTCTATACCGAGTCGGGAAAAATGGTCGGCATCCTTGCGCAAATAGGTGCCGTCTTCCTCTATCTTTCCCACCAAGAGATAAGGGATCGCCATTCTCGAATACGGCGGCTCCGGTTCATCGCCAATCAGCACAATGCTGGAAGAAGGATCACTTTTGCGCAGGGTTTCCGCAGCGATCACCCCGGCCGGGCCGTTACCGACAATCACGTGCCGCATGCTTACAACCCCAGACGCGCCCTGGTCGCGGTCGTCGGCACGCCATTGGTATCCCAGCCGCGCACCTCATAGTATTTCGGCATCATGATATCGAGGCGCGTCACCGCCCCTTTTTGCGGTCCGGTCTTGCACCCTTCCTTCAGCAGGCGCGGTGGCAAGGTGTCATCCTTGGCGGTGAATCCGGCCTTGAGGTTGAATTCCCGTTCCAGATTCCAGATGCGTTCGCCCATCAGGTTGAGCTTTTCCAGCGACCAGTCGCCTTCGCAGGCGGCCTGGATTTGCGGCTGGATATCCTCCAGCGTCCAGGCAAAAGTCGTGAACACGCAGATGCCTGCAGAATCGACCACGGCCGTCGCATCCTGGAATGCCTTGAGGATTTCCGGCTTGCCTTCCGTCGCCTGCGGCTCGGTCTTGAAGGGGATGCCGAGCACCTCGGTAGAGACCATGTAGCCGCGCAAATGGCAGGCGCCACGGTTGGAGGTCGCATACTCCAGCCCCATACCCTGCAGCGCACGGCCGTCATAGGCCGGAAACTCCTGTCCCTTTACCGACATGGAAAGTTCGGGATGGCCGTATTTTTCGCACAAGCGTTTGGAGCCCAGGCCGATCACCTTGCCGAACCCTTCGCCGCGTGCAGTCAATTCGGCCAGACGGGTCATCGCTTCGGTCGAGCCGAAAGGCAGTTCGAAACCGACCTCGTCCTTGGTCAGCACACCCATTTCATACAGTTCCATCGCGGCTGCAACCGTGGCGCCAAACGAAATGGGATCGAAGCCATCCTCATTGCAAAGGAAGTTCACGTAGGTCAACGCCTCCAGGTCGTCCACCCCGTTGGCATTGCCGAGCGCCCAGGCCGCTTCATATTCGAGGCCACCCGAAGCTCCCCAGTATTCCGGACGGGTTTTCACCGTGTAATGCGTCTCGTCGATCTTGGAAATTCGCCCGCAGGCAATGGTGCAGCCAAAACAGGCCTGATTGGCGATCAGGTTGGGCTTGCCGTCCGTCGCCCGCTTCTCGTGCATCGCTTCACCGGAAATCTTGCCGGCGCCCTCGAACTGCACATCGCGGTGATTACGCGTTGGCGAAGCACCGATCTCGTTGATGACGTTCATCAATACCTGGGTGCCAAACTTGGGCAGGCCCTGACCCGTGACCGGATTTTCCGCCAGCACCTTCTTGCCCGCTTTGGTCGCCGCGATAAAAGCTTTGGGATCGGCAATTCCGCCGACGCCTTTGGTCCCGCGCACGGCAACCGCCTTGAGGTTCTTCGAGCCCATCACCGCGCCCACCCCGGAGCGTCCCGCGGCGCGGTGCAGATCGTTGACGATGGAGGCAAACATCACCTCGTTTTCGCCCGCGCGACCGATGCAGGAAACCCGCATCAGAGGATCCTGATGCCGCACCTTGATCGCCTCTTCCGTCTCCCAAACCGTTTTGCCCCAGATAAAGTCTTCTGCAGGCAGCAGTTCGGCTTGGTCATTCTCGATATGCAGGTACACCGGGACCGGCGATTTGCCTTCCAGAATAATCATGTCCCATCCGGCGAACCGCAGCTCGGCGCCAAAATAGCCCCCCGAGTTGGAACATGCGATCGCCCCGGTCAAGGGACCTTTTGTAACCACGGAATAACGCCCACCGGTGGATGCCATGGTGCCGGTAAGCGGCCCCGTCGTGTAGATGAGCTTATTTTCAGGCGACAGCGGATCGACCTTGGGATCGACCTCTTCGCAAAAATATTTGGTTGCCAGACCACGCTGGCCGAGGTACTGGTCCACCCAGTCCATGTTGAGAGGCTCCGGCACGCATGTGCCGTGAGTGAGATCAACCCGGAGAACCTTGCGATGCCATGCCATGATGTCGCCTCCTAAGTGTCTTCAAACGCGCACCTGGGTATCCGTCGCAGCGGCCCATTTGCGCATTTTTTCCAAACCGGTCCAGTCCGCGTCCACATAGGTAATCGCGCCGGTGGGACATGCCGTGGCACAGGCCGGATCACCGCCGCACAGATCGCATTTCATCACCTTGCCGGTCTCGTGGTTGTAATTGATCGTGCCGAAAGGACACGAGATCGTGCATACCTTGCAGCCCACGCAGACAGCGTCATACACCATTTTCGCGCCGGTTGCCGCATCCAGCTTGATAGCCTCGACCGGGCAGGCATGCAGGCACCAGGCTTCCGCGCATTGGGTACAGGTATAGGGAACCTTGCGCCCTTCATGATGGAAATCGAATACCTTGATACGCGATTTTGCCGTATTGAACACGCCTTCATGCTCGTAGGAACACGCCATTTCGCATTGCAGGCAGCCGGTGCACTTGGCAGGGTCGATAGACAGTGACTTCAGCATGAAACCCTCCTCGGTAGAAGTCGTTCCCGCGCAATCGTACGGCCATGATTTGCATGGGATTTTTATTCCAGAGGAACAGGCTACCCCCCCAAAAAACGATCGTCAAACACTATCTACAAACACACATAATCAATTGTTTTATTTATATAAAACAGCATATCGCCGACATCGTATACAGCGAGAAACAACGCTCACGGCCAAGCAATCCCCATCTCCCCTGGCAAATGCGCTAAAATAGCGTCCGGCGGGCCTCCCCGCATTGCAAGATTGCCAACCTGGTCAGGTCCGGAAGGAAGCAGCCACAGCTATTGAAGCAAGTGCCGGGGATCAGGCTCGCCCCATTTTATTTCTTGAGCGGATGGGCTAAAGTCTTGCCTTTATCCATCCCGGTCGAAACATTCCATGAGCTATCAGGTTCTGGCGCGGAAATGGCGCCCCAAGACGTTTCGTGAGCTGGTCGGCCAGGAACACGTCGTCCGCGCACTTTCCAACGCACTGGATCAGCAGCGCCTGCATCATGCCTACCTGTTTACCGGCACGCGCGGCGTGGGCAAAACCACCCTGGCCCGCATCCTGGCCAAAGCACTCAACTGCGAAACCGGAATCACCTCCGAACCATGCGGGCAGTGCGCCGCCTGCACCGAGATCGACAAGGGCCGCTTCGTCGACCTGCTGGAAGTGGACGCCGCTTCCAATACCAAGGTCGACCAGATGCGCGACCTGCTGGAAAACGCGCAATATGCGCCGACTGTCGCCCGGTTCAAGGTGTTCATCATCGACGAAGTGCACATGCTGTCGACTTCGTCCTTCAACGCCATGCTGAAAACGCTGGAAGAGCCGCCGGCACACGTCAAGTTCATCCTGGCCACCACCGACCCGCAGAAGATGCCGGTGACCGTGCTCTCGCGCTGCCTGCAGTTCAACCTGCGCCAGATGCCGGCAGCCTCGATCACGGGCCACTTGCATGCCGTGCTGGACAAGGAAAATATTTCCGCCGAAAGCGTAGCATTGCAGTTGATCGCCCGGGCTGCGGCCGGTAGCATGCGCGATGCCCTGTCATTGCTTGACCAGGCCATTGCCTATGGCTCCGGCGCCGTGCATGAAGCAGAAGTCCGCGCCATGCTGGGAGCCATCGACCAAAGCTATCTGTTCACTCTGCTTTCCGCGCTGGCCGACAGGAATGGCGCCGCATTGCTGGCCGTGGCGAAGAATATGGAAGAACGCAGCCTATCCTTCGATGCCGCGTTGGCCGATCTGGCCGTGCTGCTGCATCAACTGGCGCTGGCGCATACCGTACCCGAGGCCATTCCGGAAGACCTCCCGGAGCGGCCACAGATAATGGAGCTGGCCGCTCGCTTTCAACCAGAAGACATCCAGCTTTATTACCAGATCGCCCTGCTTGGACGGCGTGATTTAGGCTTGGCGCCGGACGAATATGCCGGATTCAGCATGTGCCTCTTGCGCATGCTTGCTTTCGCCCCAGGAGATGTGCCAAGCAAATCGCAGGGCCTGCCCAAGGCAGCGACTGCGGTTACCCCGCCGCAAGCGCCCACCCCCAGCGCCGCCACCCAGCCGCAATCGCCTCCGGAAGATCGTCTGGTCGAGAAGCTGCAAGTAATCCAGCAAGCAGTTGCGGAAAACCGCGCAACGGAGCCTGCCGCGCCAAAATTCAATGGCGATTGGCGCGGACTGGTCGACAAGCTCAAGCTGTCCGGGATGGCGCGCATGCTGGCGCAGAATTGCGTTGTCGCCGCCTTCGATGACAACCATATCCGCCTTTCAGTGCCCCCAGAGCACAAGCACCTGCTGGACAATACCTACCAGGAAAAACTGCGATCCACGCTCAAGGAACATTTCGGCAAGCACTTGCAGGTCAGCATCGCCCTCGACAACAATGCGGTGAACACTCCTGCACGCCAGATCGGTGAAGAAAAAGCTGCCCGGCAGGCGCAGGCTGAAAATGCGATCCAGAACGACCCTTTTGTGCGCGATCTGCTCGACAGCTTCGGTGCAACCATTATTCCTTCCACGATCAAACCTATTCAGTAACCGATATTTCCAGGAGAACTCCGATGATCAAAGGCGGTTTGGGCAACCTCATGAAACAAGCCCAGCAGATGCAGGAAAACATGAAACGCGCACAGGAAGAACTCGGCAGCATCGAAGTCGAGGGGCAATCCGGCGCTGGCCTGGTCAGGATCGTGATGACCTGCCGCCATGACGTCAAACGCGTCACCATCGACCATAGCCTGCTGGGCGATGATAAGGACATGCTGGAAGATCTCGTTGCCGCGGCAATCAACGATGCCGTGCGCAAGGCGGAAACGACGACCCAGGAAAAGATGGGCGGACTGATGGCCGGCATGCCGATCCCCCCCGGCATGAAACTCCCGTTCTGATCCTGCAGCGCTCTTCCCATGAAAAATCCGGCATCGCTGGAACATCTGGTCGATGCCTTGCGCGTCCTTCCGGGCGTCGGCCCAAAATCCGCCCTGCGCATGGCTTACCATCTCCTGCAGCGTGACCGCCCGGGTGCAGCAGCGCTAGCACAGGCGCTGCAGGATGCGCTGGAGCACATCGGGCATTGCACGTCCTGCAACAATTTCAGCGAACAGCCGCTATGCAGCCTGTGTTCCGCCAGCAAACGTGATGCACACCTGCTGTGCGTAGTCGAAATGCCGACCGACCTGATGATGCTGGAGCAGACGCAGACCTATCATGGCATGTATTTCGTCCTGATGGGTCGATTATCACCGCTGGATGGCATCGGTCCGCGTGACATTCATCTCGACCGCCTGCTGAAGCGCGCGCAGGACGGTATCGTGCAGGAAGTCATACTGGCCACCAATTACACGGTGGAGGGCGAGGCCACCGCGCATTACATCAGCGAATTGCTGAAAGCACGGGGTATCAGGGTCAGTCGTATTGCGCGCGGCCTACCCATGGGCGGCGAGATCGAACATGTCGATAGCGGCACGCTTGCCCAGGCCATGATGGAGCGACGCGCGATCAAATAATCGTCGCGGCGTTCAATCCGATCTGCCGCAGCAGATCTCGCGGCAGATCGATCATCGCATCGGCGCCCCACTCCTCCGGCCGGTCTGCTGCATCAAGATACCCGTAACGGGCCACGATGGCGGGCATGCCTGCAGCGCGCGCCGCTGCAATATCCCGCTCTGCGTCGCCCACATACAAACAGGCCAGCGGTACCGTGCCGGCAAGTTCGCAGGCCCGCAGCAAGGTATCCGGGTGCGGTTTGGGGCGAACTGCGTCGTCTCCGCTGACGATGCAGGCCGCACGGCGCTCTAGCGCGAGCGACTGCATCAACGGCACAGTGAAACGGCGCGGCTTGTTGGTAACCACACCCCAGCGCCTGCCCGCCGACTCCAGTGCGGACAACACCTCTGCAACGCCCTCGAACAGGCGTGGTGAGCGTGTAAACACCTGATCGTACAATTCCAGGTATTCGTCACGCATGGCGGGAAATGCCGCGTCCTCCGGCGTCAAGCCGAAGCCTATTCCCAATAACCCTCGAGAGCCGTGCGAAGCATATGGGCGTATCGTATCCTGCGGCAAGGCATCCAGCCCGTGGCGCTGCCTCTGCAAATTGAGTGCAAGGCCGAGGTCAGGTGCCGTGTCGGCCAACGTGCCATCAAGGTCGAAGAGTATAGTCTGCGGATCATTCATTTGACTGCGTGGAGAATGTAGTTCACGGATACATCGCTCACCAGGCCATATCGGCGCGTCAGCGGGTTGTAGCTCATCCCCGTCATGCCCGCCACTTCCAGCCCTGCCTCCCGGCACCACGCCGATAATTCGGAAGGCTTGATGAACTTACCGTATTCGTGCGTGCCCTTGGGCAGCATGTTGAGCACATACTCGGCACCTATAACGGCAAACAGATAGGCTTTCGGATTACGGTTCAGGGTTGAGAAAAACACCCGTCCACCCGGCTTGACCAGCGCTGCACAGGCGCGCACGACAGCGGCGGGATCGGGCACATGCTCGAGCATCTCCATGCAGGTTACGGCATCGAACGTTTCCGGCTGCTCTTCCGCCAGCGCTTCCACTGCCATCAACCGATACTCCACCGCTGCACCGCTTTCCAGGCGATGCAGTTGCGCCACTTTCAGCGCCTTCTCGCCAAGATCGATCCCGGTCACCGCAGCACCCCGTTCTGCCATGGACTCGGAGAGAATACCGCCACCGCAGCCCACATCCAGCACCTGCTTTCCCTTGAGAACAGCAATACGGTCGATATAGCCGAGGCGCAGCGGGTTGATCTCGTGCAGGGGCTTGAACTCGCTGTTCGGGTCCCACCAGCGGTGGGCCAGATTGGCGAATTTCTGCAGTTCCGACGGGTCGGCGTTCATTGGTGATACGGTTTCAGCTTGCCCTGCCATGATGTTGCAATCTCCTTCAATTCGGCCGCTGCGATACCGGCATGGATGCCACGTTCGTAGCGAAGTTCCCCTGCGACCCAGGTATGCGTTACCTGTTCTCGACCTGCGACATAAACCAGGTGAGAGACCGGATCGTAGCATGGCTGCATGTGCGAGGAAGCGAAGTCCACAGCGACCAGATCGGCCAGCTTGCCGACCTCGATCGAACCGATGCAGTTGTCCAGCGCCAGCGCCTGCGCGCCGTTAATAGTCGCCATTTCCAGCGCCTGTGTGGCTGGCAGCACGGAGGCATCCCCAGAGGCTTTGGCGAGCAGCGCAGCCAGCCGCATTTCAGCAAACATATCCAGTCGGTTGTTGCTGGCCGCCCCATCGGTGCCCAATCCGACATTGACGCCAGCCTGAAGCATTTCGGCGACAGGGGCAATACCGCTGCCGAGCTTGAGATTGGAGGTCGGGCAATGCGCTATATGGCATCCTTGCGCCGCCATCAGTTCGATCTCAATCGGCGTCATGTGGACGCAATGCGCAGCAAGCACATTCGGCCCCAGCATGCCCAATCCTGCAAGCCGCTGCAATGGGCGCATGCCATGCTGCTTTTCGCTGCCTGAAATTTCGTCGCCGGTTTCATGCAAATGCAGATGGATATTCAAGCCAAGCTGGTCGGCATAAGTCAGCATTTTGCCGAATACCCTGTCGCTCACCGTGTAAGGTGCATGGGGCGCAAGGCAGGTCGTTATATGCGAACTGCCTCGCATGGCATCACGCGCCGCCAGTCCTTTATTCAGATAATCGTCCGCGTCCGCGGCATACGGGGACGGGAACTCCAGCACCACCAACCCCAGACAGGCCCGTATCCCCGCCCGTACCACGGCCGCAGCTGCCGCTTCCGGGAAAAAATACATATCGTTGAAACAGGTCGTGCCCCCGGCCAGCATCTCTGCGCTGGCAAGCAGCGTTCCGTCATGCACGAAACGCTCTGACATGACTTGAGCCTCAGCCGGCCAAATATGCTGGTTAAGCCACTCCATCAATGGCCGGTCGTCGGCCAGACCGCGCATAAGGGACATCGCGGCGTGTGTGTGTAAATTCACCAGGCCCGGAATGAGTGCCTGTTCAAGCAAGCGCACCGTATTCTTTGCAAGATAGCGCTGCCGCATTTCCGTGGTTGGCATAATGGCGACGATACTGCCTTGATTGATCGCGACGGCGGCATGCTCAAGAACGGTACCGCTCGGCCGCACCGGAATCACCCAGCGCGCCTCGATCACCGTATCGACGGATATTTGCTCGAACTCAGTCATTTCGCTCACAAAAAAGCCCCGCGAGGCGGGGCTTTCCAGTTGGTAGTGTAAATCTAGCCGGTTATTGCTGAATACGTTGGGCTTCGACTTCCACCACGACGCGGCGGTTGGGTTGCAGGCAATCGATGGCCTTCTTGCCGTAAACACCCTTGCAATCCACCACAGGTTCCTTCTCGCCCTTGCCGACAGCATGCAAGCGGCTTTCCTCAATACCCTGGCTTACCAGATATTGTTTGACCGCGCTTGCACGGCGCTCGGAAAGGCGCTGGTTGTACTTGTCGCTGCCAATACGATCGGTGTGACCAGTGATCAGCACCAGTTCCACTTCAGGATGCGCCTTCATCTTGTCCACCACTTCGGTATTCAGCAGGGACTTGCCTTCATCGCGCAACGCAGCCTTGTCGAAATCGAACAGCACTTCGGCCGACAGGGTGATCTTCTCGAACGCCGGCTTTTCCGGCCCCATCATCGGTTCTGCCGGGGTCTCGTCCACGGTAAACGGATAGCTCTCGTCCTCATGCGGCGCAATTTCCGGCAGGGTGGAAGCCGGTTCCATCGGAGCCGGTTCGGCTGCTGCCATCTTCTTGGGGGCGCCGAACTTGAACAGAACGCCGAAGTTCAGGTAGGTATTGCCAACGGTTTTGTCATTGTTGAACAGAGTGTCGGTATCGTCCTTGGCGCGGCTCCACACGTGGCGGATATCGGCCTGCAGCGCGACGGTATCATTGAAGTGATACTGGAAACCGGCACCAAGATTACCCATCCAGGAGGTCTTGCTACCGCCGACATTCCCCGGGTTATAGTCAATCTTGTTGCGTGCAGCACCGAAGCCTGCCAGCAGGAACGGCTGGAAGCTGTCGCGACTCAGCATGTAAAGGGCATCTACCCCGAACAGGGTCTGTTTGTAGTGACCGCCGGTAAACAGGCTGGAGTCTTCCTCCGGACGGGTATAGCTGCCGCCGATCTGCACATCCCAGTGCTCGCTGATTTGCTTGCCGACGCGGAAAATGCCGACTGCGCTATCGTCGTCCGCTTTCAGGTCGCTATCGGTATGCACCATCCCGATACCCGGCATGATGTACCAAGAGCCAGAAAATTCGTCTTCAGCCAGAGCAGAGCCTGCAGACAAGAGAAACGCGCCGGCTAAGGCAATATTCATCAGCTTGGTTTTCATCGGAGACACCCCTTTTTCTTGGTAAACGTGCGTACAAATATACTTGCTATTGACGGAAGTCGCAATCCGGACAGGCCGTCAAACCGCCATTAGAACGTCACTGTTGCATGAATACAACACTTTTCTGACATCCTGCAACCGTTGCACGTCCAATGTCGCGGTACGCTTCGAGCCAAGGCACAGCGCGCCCCTGAAACCCAGATAATCCGGTGCCAATTCTTTCAAAGCAGGCACGTCGTCAATCGCAAGCGAGCCGGCCAAACCAGAAAGCAGCCGAAGCGCCCGTCCCTGCTCGACAAACAAGCGCAATGCCTCGGGACCAAGCCAGGAAGTCAGTCGTTGTCCATCCTTGACGGCCGTATCGAGCATGACGCCATGAAAACCGGTCGCGGCCAGCCGTGGCAACAAGGAAAAATCGGGCGTCATATCCGCAAACAGCACCGCTACTATTTTGATGCCAGCCGCAGCCAAAGGGCGCATGGCTTCAATGCAAGCCTCATGATCCTGAGCTCCAAACAGTCCGATCTTGACAATATCCACGCCTGTCGCTGCCGTTTCCTTCACTGCTGATGCCAGCAGTGAAGGCTCCATCGGCAGATCGCCAACCGTCGCACTGATGATCCGTCGGCCGTCCATCAAAGCGACGATTTTGCCGATATCCGCCAAAGGCAGTGCACCCAAAGCACCTTGCAGCGGATTCTTCAAGTCAATGATGTCGGCGCCGCCTTCGAGCGCGGCCTGCGCCTCATCCGCGTTCGTCACACTGGCCAGCAGCCGCGTCATGCCTGATTCTCTCCCCGCGCTTCCGCGTTAAAGTTTTCTATGCGTTCGACCAGCCAATTCCAGGCCTGGCGTTCACGTTCACCGGCCGTTTTTTCGACGGCAATTCTCAGGTAATCCATTTCGCTCGCGATCTTTTCCGGCGGCAGCATATGAAGGCGACTGACCAGTACGGCCCCTTCCAACACTGCCGCTTGCGCACGATTGAAGCCTCGAAATGGCGCATGCAATTCTTCGCGCACAACCCGGAACAACAGCTCAGGCCGCAATTCGTTATCCCGCACCTCGACCAACTCCAGTTCTCGATGCGCCAGCACCGACTGCAAGACGAAGCCCTCAATGGTTTGCGCACGCATGGTCGGCCACTCGCGCCGGCCCGTTACGGCGCCGGCGAAAATGCGGACATCGTCCGTCAGATTGACTACGGCACATCGGGTACGCAGCAAGTTGTCCAGCGACGCAGAGGGACGGAAAGGAGCGATCAAGACGCGCCCTTCCTCCTCGCGAACTCCGAAAGGGGCTATGTGCACGCTGCCATCGGCATTCATGGTCGTCACGACAGTTTCGTAAATCATTTGCCGCCTTTCTCGCGCTTTTCCTTGCGCGAGGCATCCCGGTGTGCCACGCGCCCGCGACTATCTTTCTCGACAGTATTGCAGCCCCATTGCAATTCCTCATCCTGGCTGTAACGCTTTTTCAACTGCCAGGCGATCTGCGCGCGCGCGAGTTCAACACCCAGATAGAAGGCATGGGAAGCATCGTCCTGGACCTGCAGGTGCGGATACAGGCGGAACGGGTCCACATCGCGAAAGAGACCGTCGCGGTTGAAAATGCTGACGCCCTCTTCACTGATCTGAATGCGAAAGCTGGGATCCTTGACCTGGGCCGCAAGTTCGGCGATTTCGGCTTCGCTATACGGAAACGGCCGCCTATCATGCAAACCGAGCAAGCCATCGGAATAATCGCGCGGCAGCCGCCTGTCCTCGCGCGCCGCAAACATGGTGCGCCGCGCCACATCGGCCTCGCGGACGGCATTGCATGCATGGGGGCTGACCGAGGTAGCCAGCACCGCATTCAGATGCAGTTCGGCGATGATGCCAAACAAAAGCGCATTGATGCCTGTGGTATCGGCATCGGTCAGTTCGGTCAGGTTGCCCACGCCCATCATGATGTCGATCGCGGGGTATTTCCTGCGCAAGCGCTGGTAACGGACGATCGACTCGGCAAACCCGAACGGAATCGGATCGAGGATAGGGTCTGCAATGAACGACCGCCCCTTCGCCAGCATGGCGTCGATCGCCCGGTACAAGGATGACAGGCTGCCGGCTCTGGCCGGAATCAGGATCGGCGTCGCCGCCACTTCATCGGCGATCCACAGGGTTTTTTCGGTCAGACTGAGCAAATAATCCGCACCGGCGCGGTCGGCGCGCAGCAAATCCTCCGGTACCAACGAATCCACGCTGACTTGGCAACCACTTGCCTTGAGTGCCTGCACGGCCTCTTCCAGGTGCGGGAAAGGCGTGTTGGGCAAGCAGCCCAGGTCGATCACATTGGCGCCCTGGGCGCGGTAGAAGTCGGCCTTGGCCAGTATCCCATCCACAGTGAGTTGCGGGGCCTCGACGATTTCCGCAAAAATAGCGACATCGTACCGGGACAAATCAGGAACCTTGCCGCCTTGCCCGAAATACCGCGGCAAATCCTTCAAATCTTCCGGGCCACGCTCGACCGGCACGCCGTATTTCTCCACCAAAGGCTCAAGCTCGCCGCGACACAGGCCCGGCACGATAATACGGTCCGCGCCGCGCGCCTCGGGCAAACGACGGGCGATAAATTCGGGCGTCATCAAGGCCGCCACGGAAACGCCGAGCTGCGCCACCTGATAGTCGAACGGTGCCGGCTGCATTTCCGCCAGCACCTTGTGCAGGCTTTTTTCGGCAAGCTTGCCGGTCAGGAAGAGGATATTTTCAGACACGCCAGACGAGCCTGAATGGCCGCATCCAATTCCTGCATGTCGGCGGCAACCGTAGTTTCCTCAAACGTTTTCAGCGTTTGCATGTTTTCGAGGTCGATGCGGCGCGGATAGACTTTGACCACATGGTCGCGGGGAGCATCGGATTCCAGTTCCGGCTCGGTATCGCAGGCAAACACGATAGTCGGTACACGGCACTTGCCGGCCTGGGCAAAAATATTGGTCACCAGGTTATCGGAAATGCCGCACACCATTTTGGCAACCGTATTGGAACTGCTCGGTGCGATCACTACAGTGTGGTAGACGCCGTGGTAAAAAAGCTCCACCGGCACGGCACTTGCCGTCTTGTCCTGGAAAACGCGTCCGATATTATGGGTATAGCCGTACTGCTGGAGGATTTCCGCCGCGGCTTTGCTGAGAAAAAGATCAACATCTTCCAGCCGCTCAATAATTGCGAGACATTCCTTGAGGTAATGTCCGGAACCGGTAATCGCCCAGGCAAGGCGCTGTTTTTCGGTTTTTACCGACACCCTCAACCTCCAAAGGGATGGCGCAGCACGATGGTTTCATCGCGATCGGGGCCGGTGGAAATAATGTCGATTGGCACCCCGCATACTTCTTCCATGCGCTTCAGGTAGTTTTTCGCCGCAGCTGGCAGGTCTTCGTAGCGCTTGATGCCGACGGTGCTTTCTTTCCAGCCTGGCATTTCCTCGTAAATCGGCTCGCAGTGGTCCAGCGATTCGGCCCCTACCGGGAAAATATCGTAAATCTCGCCACCGATGCGGTAGCCTACACCGATCTGCACCGTTTCCATGCCGTCCATCACGTCCAACTTGGTGATGCAAAGGCCGGAAACCCCGTTCACCTGGATGGAGCGCTTGAGCGCAGCCGCATCGAACCAGCCGCAGCGGCGCGCGCGGCCGGTAGTGGAACCGAATTCGTGCCCGCGGGTAGCCAACTGCTTGCCGATTGGGTCCAGTTTATCGACAGCATCGTACAACTCGGTCGGGAACGGGCCGGACCCAACCCGCGTAGTATAGGCCTTGGTAATGCCGAGCACGTAGGTCAGCATCTGCGGCGCCACGCCGCTGCCCGGAGAAGCGCCACCCGCCACGGTATTCGAGGACGTCACATACGGATAAGTACCGTGATCCACATCCAGCAGGGCACCTTGCGCGCCTTCGAACAGCAGCTGCTTGCCCTCCTGGTTGGCGCGGTAAAGCAAATTCGAGATATCGGCGACCATGGGCTTGATCTGCTCGGCATAGGCCAGCGTTTCATCCAGCGTGCGCTGGAAATCGACGGTTTCCGCGTGGAAGTAATTCTTCAGCACGAAGTTGTGGTAATCGAGCACCTCGCCCAGCTTCGCGGCGAAACGCTCGCGGAAGAACAGGTCCTGCAACCGGATGGCGCGCCGCGCTACCTTGTCCTCATAGGCCGGACCGATGCCGCGCCCGGTCGTGCCGATCTTGGCCGTACCCCTGGCCGCTTCGCGTGCCAGATCGAGTGCGGCGTGATAGGGAAGAATCAGCGGGCAAGCCTCGCTGATCTTGAGGCGGGAGCGCACATCCACACCCGCCTCTTCCAGCATGCGCACTTCCGTCATCAGCGCCTGCGGCGAGAGCACCACGCCATTGCCGATATAGCACTGCACGTGACTGCGCAGGATGCCGGAAGGAATCAGGTGCAGCACCGTTTTCTTGTTGCCAATGACCAGGGTGTGACCGGCATTGTGACCACCCTGGAAACGAACCACCCCTTCGGCCTGGTCTGTCAGCCAGTCCACGATCTTGCCCTTGCCTTCATCCCCCCACTGGGTGCCGATTACGACGACGTTTTTGTTCATGTTTAACCTAAAAATGGAATCCAAATCTTTTAGATGGCAACGACCGTCCAGGCCGCCCCCTGCTTGACCAGCATCCGGTCGCATCCCGACTCGGATCGTTGCAATTCGTGTCCTGGCAATTCGATCTGCACCACTTCGCCTGCAGCACGCAGTGCGGCAATAGCCGTCCGCAAGTTGGCATCGTCGGCATAGGGCGCCAAAACTCCGCCCACCGCCTGTGCAGGGGGCAAAGCCGTCACCAGCCCACGCAGATCCAGGCTGAACCCGGTCGCCGGGCGGGCACGCCCGAATGCGGAACCGATCTTGTCGTAGCGGCCACCCAAGGCCAGCGGTCCGGCATACCCCTGCGCGTAAGCTGCAAACACCATTCCGCTGTGGTAGTGATAACCGCGCAACTCGGCAAGATCGAAGGAAACCTCGACATCGAGCGCTTGCAAATGATGGGCAGCCGTTCGCAGATTGGCCAGCGCCTGGCGAATTTCGCGATAGGTGGGAAGCCTGCGCTCCGCTTGCTGCAGCACCTCGATATCGCCATTCAGGTCTGTCAGCCACAACAACCCCTCACGCGTAGGCGCATCCAACCCCGAAGCGAGCTCGCCAATGGCGGTTTTATCCTTGCCTTGCAAGGCACTGTGCAGTTCCTGTTCGAGCAGCGGATCAACGTTGCCGTACTGGATCAGGCTGCGGAAAATGCCGACATGGCTGAAATCGATCTGCAGTCCATTCACACCGACGGCCTGCAGGCCTTGCACCATCAGCTGTTGCACTTCCATGTCGCTCTCGACACCCGGATGGCCAAACAGCTCCCCCCCTACCTGCAAGGGCTCGCGCGTCTGGGCCAGCCCATCGGGACGGGTACGCAAGACGCTGCCCGCATAGCAGAGGCGCGTAACACCCTGTCGATTGAGCAGATGGGCATCAATACGTGCCACCTGCGGGGTGATATCCGCACGTACGCCCATAAGGCGGCCCGTAAGCAAATCGACGACCTTGAACGTTGCCAGATCAAGATCCCGCCCCGCACCGGTCGTCAGGGACTCCAGATATTCCAGCATGGGCGGAATGACCAGCTGATAGCCGTGCACGCGGAAGAGATCCAGCAGCGTACGCCGCATCTGTTCCATACGCGCAGCTTCTGCCGGGAGGACATCTTCGATATATTCTGGAAGTAACCAGTTGCGCATAAAAATCGTTTCAGCTCAAAACAAACAGCAAAATCAGACCGCCCGCCATTGACGAGAGTCCGACAAAGCGCAATTGCCCATCATTGAGTTCAATCATGCGGCGGAAAGTCTGACGCCATAACTCCGGGGCCAGGAAAGGCAGGATACCTTCCAACACCAGCATCAGCCCCAATGCTGCGACCAAGAGATTCTTCAAAACGTACTACTTTCGGCCGCCTGCGTCCCGCATGTACTTGAAGAATTCCGAATCGGGCTGCAATACCAGCACATCGCTCTTGCTCTTGAAACTGTTGCGGTATGCATCCAGACTACGATAGAAGGCGTAGAACTCGGGATTCTTGCTGTATGCGGCTGCGTAAATTTCGGCCGCCTTGCTGTCGCCCTCCCCCTTGATGCGCTGCGCATCGCGGTAGGCTTCGGCAATAATCACTTCTCGCTGCTTGTCGGCATCGGCGCGAATCTTCTCCGCCGCACCCGCACCTTGAGAGCGCAACTCATTGGCAACACGCTTGCGCTCGGCCTCCATCCGCTGGTAAACCGATTCGCTCACTTCTTCCGGTAAATCCACGCGTTTGAGCCGCACGTCGAGCACTTCGATGCCCATCTGCTGCGCCTCCTTGTTGGCCTTCTGCCGCAGGATATCCATGATCTGGTCGCGTTCGCCCGATACCACGTCATGGATAGTGCGCTTGCCGAATTCGGCTCGCAAGCCGTCGTTGACCGTTTGGGCCAGCCGTGCCTCGGCCTGCTTTTCGTCTCCCCCGCGTACCGAAACAAAGAATTTCGCTGGATCCGCAATACGCCATTTGACGAAGGAATCCACCAGCACGTTCTTTTTCTCACTGGTAATAAAACGATCAGCCTCCCCCCAGTCCAGAGTGAGAATGCGCTTGTCGATATACCGCACGTTGTCGAGCAGCGGCACCTTGAAATTGAGACCGGGCTCCTTCTTGACGGAAACGATTTCTCCCAAGCGGAACACTATTGCATATTCGCGCTGATCGACCTGAAAAGCCGACATACTGAGCAGCAGCAACCCCGCAATCGGCACAACGAGAATAGCGCCTAGATTCTTCATGGCCGGCTCTCCCTTTCTCGACTACGGAAAGCGTCGCGCGAGCGTTGGACATCATCACTTTCACTTGGCTTGGCCGCGGCTGCGGACGGAGCGACCGGCTGAACAGCACCGGCGTCTGAAGCAGCAATCAGCTTGTCCAGTGGCAGATAAAGCAAGTTACTGCCCCCCTTCTGATCCACCACCACCTTGCTCACGCTAGACAGAATTTTCTCCTGCGCATCCAGATAAAGACGCTGACGCGTCACGACGGGAGCCTTTTCGTACTGCGCAAGCACCTGCGTAAACCGGCTCGCATCCCCTTGCGCCTCGTTCACCACGCGCATCTTGTAACCCTCGGCCTCTTCCAGTAAGCGGGCGGCCGTACCACGCGCCTTTGGAATCACATCGTTGGCGTACGCCTGGCCTTCGTTTTTCTGGCGTTCCAAATCCTGCCCGGCTTTGACCGCATCATCAAAGGCCGCCTGCACCTGCTCCGGCGGCTGCGCGTTTTGCATGGTCACGTTGACGATATTGATACCGGACTTGTACCGATCCAGAATCTCCTGCATCAGCTTCTTTGCCAGCACGGCAACCTCTTCGCGCCCTTCGTATAGTACGAAATCCATCTTGCTCTTGCCGACGATTTCACGAATGGCAGTTTCCGCCGAACCGCGAACCATCTGCTCTCCATCTTGATTTTCCGCATCACGGTTATAGAAGAGAAAATCTTCCGGACTCTTGAGGTTGTACTGCACGGCAAACTGCAGGTCGATGATGTTCTCATCGTCCGTCAACATCAGCGATTCGCGCAACTCGCGATTGCGTGAGGAAGCGCCATCGGCAGAAGTGCGATAGCCAACTTCCAAAGTACGCACCTGCTCCATATTGACCACATCTGCGCCTTCGATCGGATACGGCCAATGCCAGTGCGGGCCAGGCATGGTGGTTTCCACATACTTGCCGAACCGCAACACCACACCGCGGGAGCCCTGGTTAACGATATAGAATCCGGTCGCCGCCCAGATAATAGCGATCAGCCCCAACACCATCATCACCATGGCATTGCCGCCAGGCTCTCCAGGCTGGTTCCGGGAACCGCCGCCCCTGCCAAACAGGCCATTCAGCTTGCGGCTGAACTGGCGCAGCATTTCATCCAGATCTGGCGGGCCATCATTGTTGCGGCCCCAGCCGGGGTCGTTTGATGCCATGGAATACTCCGATTGTTGTTTGCTTATGCGACGACTGCGTTGGCCTGACAGAACGTTTCCATCAAGCCGCGTTGATGTTCCGCCAATGCCTGGCGCAACAACTCGATTCCCGCGCCGTTATGGGCGGAAATCCAAACCTTGCGGATTTTACCATATTCATCACGCTCAAGCCCGGGCTCCATTCCCGCGCGGTCGATCTTGTTGAGCACCAGAATGCGCGGCACTTCGGCAGCGCCGATTTCCGCGAGCACCAAATCCACCTGCTCAATCTGGTCGTCGCGATTGTCATTGGAGGCATCGATCACGTGCAGCAGCAAATCCGCCTGAGCGGCTTCTTCCAGTGTGGCGCCGAAAGCGTCCACCAATGCATGTGGCAGGTGCTTGATAAAACCGACCGTATCGGACAACACCACCGGCCCACCTTCTGGAATAAAAAGCTTGCGCGAAGTGGTATCCAACGTAGCGAACAACTTGTCCGCCGCGTAGACGCCCGATTGCGTCAGCCGATTGAACAATGTCGATTTTCCGGCATTGGTATACCCCACCAGCGACACCGACATTACCTGCGAACGCTTACGCGCACGTCGCTGGATACCGCGCTGCTGTTTGAGCTTGGCCAGTTTTTCCTTCAGGCTTTTGACACGCTCACGAATCATACGACGATCCAGTTCGATCTGCGTTTCACCCGGACCGCCTCGCATGCCGATACCACCCTTTTGCCGTTCCAGGTGGGTCCAGCCCCTGACCAGGCGAGTCGAAAGGTGCTGCAACTGCGCAAGCTCGACCTGCAACTTCCCTTCGAAGCTTTGCGCACGCTGGGCAAAGATGTCCAGAATCAGGCCGGTTCGATCGACCACCCGGCACTCCAGCCTGCGCTCCAGGTTGCGTTGCTGGGATGGAGTCAGGTCATGATTGACGACGATGATATTGGAGTCTGTTGCAGCCAAGGCGGCCGCAATCTCATCCACCTTGCCACTGCCGACGAAATAGGTTGCATCCGGCTTGGGACGGCGACCTTCCACCGTGGCCTGTACGTCCAGCCCTGCCGTCGATGCAAGCTGCCGCAACTCCTCCAGACTGTCCGAGTAACCCGGCTTACCGAAGTCAAGGCTAACGAGAACGGCCGCCGCCCCGCCCTCGGGACGGTCAAGCATAAGAATCGCCCGGCATCATTCCTCGCTGGCTACACTGGAAGGTATGCTGACGGCACGTCCGGGAACAATGGTGGAAATGGCATGTTTGTACACCATTTGCGTCACCGTGTTTTTCAACAGAACGACGTACTGATCGAAGGAATCGATCTGTCCTTGCAGTTTGATACCGTTAACAAGATAGATCGAAACCGGAACGTGCTCCTTGCGCAGCGCGTTCAGGAATGGGTCTTGTAAAGTCTGCCCTTTAGTACTCATTATGCTCTCCTTTTCATGGAGCTTTAGTTGTTAATAAACTGTACGTGAAATTTCAGCCTGTGGCTACATCCGGCCCGCGCGATTCGTGCTAACGTTAAATGCGGCCAACTGCCGAAAAAACAAGGAACGCCGATGCAATTAACTTTTCTGGGCGCCGCTGGCGAGGTCACAGGTTCCTGCTATCTGGTCGATACAGGCGAGTCCCGCTTTCTCGTCGACTGCGGCATGTTTCAGGGCGGGCGCGATGCCGACCTGAAAAATCAGCGTTTCCCGACCTTCGACCCAGCCACGATCGATTTCGTTCTGCTGACGCACGCACATATTGATCATTCCGGGATGCTGCCTCGCCTGGCCGCGCTCGGATTCAACGGCCCGATTCATACGACCGAGGCGACCGCAGAACTGCTCGAAGTGATGCTGCGGGATAGCGCCCACATTCAGGCCAAGGAGGCCGAATGGGAGGCACGGCACCCCGCCCACCACGGCCTCAGGAACGGCGCCATAGAGCCGCTCTATACCCTGCAAGACGTGGAGCGATGCCTTACCCTGATCCGCACTACGCCTTACGACGAATTGCTGAGACCCGCCCAGGATATCGCAGTACATTTTCACGATGCCGGACATATTCTCGGCTCGGCCATTATCGAGGTTGCCACCCATGGCAGAACCATCGTTTTCTCAGGCGATCTGGGGCAACCCGGGCGCCCTATCCTGCGCAGCCCGACACCGCTGCAACATGCCGACATCCTGCTGGTCGAGTCCACGTATGGGAACCGCCTGCACAAAAACCTGAACGATACCCTTGAAGAATTTGTGCACGCCATTGATGACACCCTGCACCGCAAGCACGGCAATGTCATCATGCCGGCATTTACCGTGGGCCGCACACAGGAAATCCTGTATCTGCTGATCGACCTGACACGTCAACGGCGTCTCAGCAAACTCAAGATCTACGTCGATTCGCCACTGGCTCTGGCCGCAACCGAAATCACCCTGCGCCACATCGAGCTTTTCAACAAACAGGCACAGGAGCTTATGGCATGGGGACAGGAGCGCCGCAAGGAGATGCCGGACATCCGCTTCGTTCAGGACGTGGAGGAATCCATAGCACTGAACGACATCCACTCAGGCGCCATCATCATCTCGGCGAGCGGCATGTGCGATGCAGGACGCATCAAGCATCATCTGCGCTACAACCTCCGGCGTCCGGAATGCAGCATCCTCATTACCGGGTTTCAGGCCGCCGGTACGCTAGGGCGCAGGCTGGTCGATGGTGCCCGACTGGTCAAAATATTCGGCGAGGAAATCCCGGTACGCGCCAGCATTCACACCATCGGCGGCCTTTCCGCCCACGCCGACCAGGCCGGCTTGCTGGATTGGCTCTCGCACTTCAAGCAGGCGCCGCAGCAAACCTATATCGTCCACGGTGAATCCGCCACGGCGATCCAGTTCGCCAATCTGGTAGAAGAACGCTTAGGCTGGACAACGCGCGCAGCGGACGCGCACGAGACCGTCAATTTCTAGGCGCTTAGCCCAGAAAGCCAGCCAATCGCCGCAGCGTTTCCTCCTTGCCCAGCAAGCTCATCACCGCATCGATGCTGGGTGACTGCGCCCCGCCGGTCAGCATGACGCGCAGCGGCATGGCCACTTTCGGGAATTTCAGGCCACTGGATAGCACTGCCTGCTCGATCAGGTGATGAAGGCTCTCGGTATTCCATTCGACTGTCGCCAGCTGGCCGGCCAGCGCCTGCATCACCGGACGAATTTCCGGGGCAATATGCTTGTCCAGCACTTCCTGGGTCGGGTGTATCTGCTGGTAGAAATACTCCACCGCATCCGCCAGTTCGTTCAAGGTTGAAGCCCGCTCGCGATAGAGTTCGACCACCTTCTCGACATTTGCACCTGCTGCCGTCGAGATGCCGCGCGACGCCAACCGCCTGGTCACTTCGCCAGCCAGGCGACCAAGGTCGGCCTGCTTCATGTAATGCGCGTTCAGCCAATTCAGTTTTTCGGTATTGAACTGCGCCGCGGATGGCGTGATGTGATCGAAATCGAACCAGGAACAGAACTGCTCCATGCTGAAAATCTCGTCGTCGCCGTGCGACCATCCCAGGCGAGCCAAGTAATTCAATACCGCTTCGGGCAGATAGCCGTCGTCGTCGTATTGCGTTACGCTGACCGCCCCGTGGCGTTTGGAAAGTTTCTGGCCGTCGTCGCCCAAAATCATCGAAAGATGCGCATATTGCGGGATAGTCGCTTCCAGAGCACGCAAAAGATTAATCTGGCGCGGGGTGTTGTTGACGTGATCGTCACCGCGAATGACGTGCGTAATGCCCATGTCCCAGTCGTCCACGACAACGCAGAAATTATAGGTGGGCGTGCCATCAGCGCGGGCGATGATGAAGTCGTCAAGCTCCTCGTTGGAAATGGCGATGCGCCCCTTTACCTGATCGTCCCATGCCACCACGCCTGTTTGCGGATTACGGAAGCGCACCACAGGCTGCGTGCCTGCAGGCGGGGTCGGCAGCACCTTGCCATCCTCCGGGCGCCAAGTGCCGTCATAACGCGGCTTCAAGCCCGCCGCCATCTGCATTTCGCGCATCTTGTCCAGCTCTTCGGGCGAGGTATAGCAGTAATAGGCTTTGCCGGAATCCAGCAACTGCTGAATCACTTCCTTGTAGCGATCCATGCGTTGCATCTGGTAGAAAGGCCCTTCATCCCATTGCAGGCCGAGCCAGCTCATGCCATCCAGAATCGCCTGGACCGCTTCGGGGGTCGAGCGGGCCACATCGGTATCCTCGATACGCAGCACGAATACCCCGCTATGCTTGCGGGCATACGCCCATGAAAACAGTGCGGTACGAGCACCGCCAATATGCAGGAAGCCTGTCGGACTGGGCGCAAAACGGGTACGAACGGTCATGGAGTAAAAAAACAATAAGTTCAGGAAGGCGCGAATTTTATCACGCGCAGGCCGGCAATTCCGATTTGACCCACTTGAGCGACTATGATTTAATACGCGCCTCCCTTCACAGGGGCGGTTAGCTCAGCGGTAGAGCACTGCCTTCACACGGCAGGGGTCACTGGTTCGATCCCAGTACCGCCCACCATTAAATCAGCAACTTAGCAATATAGGCCGGGCGCAATATGGTGGGTTTTACCATTTAAAACACGGTCAATTCCATCACATTCCGCCACAAAATCCCTCACACCCGTCTTGCTCTGTGGGGTTCATAACCTCCAGACGGAATAACCGGCGGCACTCAGCGCTGCACTATCCAAATGGGCTTTAACATCAATGAATACGCCCGCCGGCTTGATTTTCTCCAGTAATTGCTCGTACGGGAGATCCAGATAGCTTCGGTGCCCTACGGCGACTATCACGGCATCTGCCGGCTCCAGTTCCTCCCACGCCATTAATGTGACGCCATATTCAGCCTGCGCCTCGTCGACATCCGCAATCGGATCATGTACCGACACATGGATGCCATAACTCTGCAGTTCATGAATGACATCGATCACGCGTGAATTACGCAGATCCGAGCAGTTCTCCTTGAAGGTGAGCCCCAGCACGTTGACATTTGCGCCCTTGATTGGGCTTCCGCTGTCGATCATCCGCTTGACCGTCTGCTCGGCAACATACTTGCCCATGCCATCATTGATGCGGCGGCCGGCCAGGATAACCTGCGGGTGATAGCCGATCATGTCGGCCTTGTAGGTCAGGTAGTAGGGATCGACGCCGATGCAGTGCCCGCCGACCAGGCCGGGGCGGAACGGCAGGAAATTCCACTTGGTGCCGGCCGCTTCGAGCACTTCCAGGGTATCGATGCCGATCTTGTCGAAGATAATGGCCAATTCGTTCATCAATGCGATATTGAGGTCGCGCTGCGTATTCTCGATGACCTTGGCGGCCTCGGCAACCTTGATGCTGGAAGCGCGATGCACGCCGGCCTCCACCACCGCTTCGTACAAAGTCGTGACGCGATCCAGCGTTTGCGGCGTATCCCCGGACACCACCTTGACGGTATTCCTGAGCGAGTGTTCCTTGTCGCCAGGATTGATACGCTCGGGCGAATAGCCCACATTGAAATCCTGCAGCCATTTGAATCCGGAGTTTTCCTCCAGCACCGGAATGCAGATTTCCTCGGTCGCCCCCGGGTAGACGGTGGATTCGTAAATAACAAGCGCACCGCGCTTCATATGCCGCCCTATCGTGCGGCTGGCATTCACCAGCGGGGTAAAATCAGGCTGATGGGCAGCATCCACCGGGGTTGGCACCGCGACGATGATGCAATCGGCTTCACTCAAAAGTTCCGCATCACTGGTGCATACCAGATGCACGGCCGCCTTGAGATCGAAACTGGATACCTCGCCGGAAGGATCGACATGGTTCCGGTAGTGCGCGACCTTGTCGACAGAAAGATCGAAACCTATGGTTTTGACCGTTCGACCGAAAGCCACTGCAAGCGGCAACCCAACGTACCCCAAACCGACCACCGCAACCGTTTGCATAGCCATGCCCGTACTCACCGAATGGACGCCATTCTACCGGCTGCCCCACCCCCGCGCAAAAGATTGCCGACAGACGGGGAACATGCAAATATTGGCTAATGAAAGATTCCACCTCCTCAACACGCCCGCTGGTTTTCAAGGGGCGCGGCGCCAGCAGCAACGCCAACAGCCGCTTCGATAGCTGGGATCGGGCCGATTTCGACGATGGCTGGAATCAGCTGGACGAGGTGCCTGCGCGGCTCCGCACGCAAGTGGCCATCGATACAACGCGCAAGATCATCACCTACAACGACTCCCCGGACATTCCGTTCGACCGCACCATCAACCCCTATCGCGGTTGCGAGCACGGCTGCGTTTACTGCTATGCGCGACCGAGCCATGCCTATCTCGGACTCTCGCCGGGGCTGGATTTCGAAAGCCGGCTACAGGCCAAGCCCGATGCGCCGGAATTGCTGAAAACGGAACTGGCGCAGCGCAGCTACCGGTGCGCACCGATTGCATTGGGCATGAATACCGACGCCTATCAACCCATCGAGCGCGAGTACCGCATCACACGCGGCATACTCGAAGTGCTGGCAGAAACCAAACACCCGGTAACCATGGTGACCAAATCGGCCCTGGTCGAGCGTGATATCGACCTGCTGGCCCCGATGGCCGCCGAAGGGCTGGCATCGGTGTATATCACGATCACCACACTGGATCGCACTATTGCGCGTCGGCTGGAACCACGTGCAGCCGCGCCCGAACGCCGGCTGGAAACCCTGCACCGGCTCTCATCAGCCGGCATCCCAACCGGTGTCATGGTCGCACCCGTCATCCCTGCGCTGACCGATGGCGAAATGGAGCGCATCCTAGCAGAGGCGGCCAACGCAGGCGCGCAAGGCGCCGGCTACGTGCTGCTGCGCCTGCCGCACGAACTGGCGCAGCTGTTCGAAGATTGGCTGCGGCTGCATTACCCACTGAAAGCCGAACACGTGCTGAGCCTCATCCGCCAGAGCCGCGGGGGCAAGAATTACGAATCGGACTTCGCAACCCGCATGCGCGGCAGCGGATTATTTGCTGAAATGATCGCCAAGCGCTTCCGACTTGCCTGCCAGAAACTTGGGCTGAACAAGCAGCGCCGCCCATTGAACTCCACCCTCTTCCGCCCGCCCTCCCGGGACCGGCAGCAACTGGATTTGTTCTAGTAGCCGTCGTTGAAGCGCCTGATGAGGCGGCGGTCGCGCTTGGTTGGGCGGCCCATACCCCTGTCGCGCATTGCGTGATCGGACTCGCGCGTCAGCGTCGCCTGCTCCCGGCGTTGCCGGCTTTGCTCGGTTTCCTCATACAGCAAGGCCGCTTCCGGTGCACCGCGGCGTTGCGCGGACAGGGCACGTACCACCACTTCCCACTCCCCATCGGGGCGCGTAATGCGCAGCACAGCCCCCACCTTGACCTCCTTGGCCGGCTTGGGACGTTCGCCGTCGTAGCGCACCTTGCCGCCATCGATGGCATCGGCCGCCAATCCGCGCGTCTTGAAGAATCGCGCCGCCCACAGCCACTTGTCGATGCGAACCTTGCCGCCCTCGTCGTCCACGTGTTTATTTGCCATGCTCGTGTTCTCGCGGATGCCCGCTTTCGTCGCAGGCCTTGCGGTACTCTTCCAGCGTATGGTGAACCCGGCCCATCACCGACGCTTCAGGATAATGCCCGTAGGTGCCGAGATCGCCCGCCTCGATACCGGTCAGCAACGCCATGCCGTCCATCACGTGATCGATCACGTGAATACGGAAATCCCCCCGCTCGACAGCTGCCCGCACATCTGGCTCCAATAGCAGATGTGCGCGGTTGCGTGCCGGGATAACGACGCCCTGACTGCCGTCCAACCCCGATTGGGAGCACGTGCGGAACCAGCCTTCGATCTTCTCGTTGATGCCCCCAACCGGCATCACCTCGCCATGCTGATTCAGCGCCCCGGTCACCGCAATCCCCTGCGGCAAGGGCAGACCGGCAAGCGAAGACAGCAGCGCAAACAATTCGGCGCAGGACGCGGAGTCTCCTTCCACGCCGTGGTATTCCTGCTCGAACACCAGCGAGGCGGACAGGCAAAGCGGCGCAAGCCGGGAGAAGGCTGCGGACAGCCAGCCCTGCAGGATCAGCACCCCTTTATCGTGCGAAGGGCCGGTCATTTCAACCTCGCGGTCGATGTTGATCACCCCCTCGTCGCCGGCATAAGTGCGCGCCGTGATGCGCACCGGCAGGCCAAACCTATGGTCGCCGAGATCGATCTGGGCCAGCCCGTTGATCTGCCCCACCACAGCCCCCCGGGTGTGAATGACCAGTTCCCCGCTAGCAATGGATTCCTGCATCTGCCGTTCCGGATAATCGTGGCGCATGCGGCGTGCGGCCAGCGCCTCCGCAACATCCAGTTCCGTTACAAGCTTACCGCGCTTCCGATTGCCGGATACCGCAGCCGACTCGATCAGCATGGCTTCGAGTTGCCCCAGCTCCGTCGCGATGTGCCGCTGGTCATCGATGAGTCGCTGCATTTCCAGCAACAAACGGGCCACGGCTGACACCGTGAAATGAGGTAATGCAAGATCGCGGCAGCGGTGGGCAACGAAAGCGCCCAGGGCGCGACGCGTCTCCGTATTGGCAGGAAAATAGGCGGCAAAATCCACCTTCACGCGAAAATGCCGCATAAGCTCGGAATCCGCCTCCTGCAAGGCATAATAATCTTCGCGGGAACCGATCAGCACCAGCTTGGTACGAATTTCCAGCGGCTCCGTTTCAAGGCTCATCGCCGACAATTGCCCGGCTCCGGCACCCGGCTCCTCGATTTGCACGCAACCATGCCGCAGGTAACGCTGCAGCTTCTCCCATACGCTCGCATCACGTGCGATATCCCGCAAATGCAGCATCAGGAAGCCGCCATGCGCGCGCTGCAGGTTGCCGGCGCGGATACGGGTAAAGTCGGTGGCAAATATCCCGTTCTCGGCCTGGAAGTCGATGCCGCCGAACAATGAGCGGAAAGTCGGATCGTCGTCGCGCAATACAGGCGCCCCGGTCCCGGCGTCATGCTCCACCAGCACATTGGCCCGATAGCGGTTGAGGTGTAAGCCGGCCTGCTCGCGACCGTCCTCTTGCTGCGCGGCAAAGATCGCATAGGCGTCCAGCACATCTGCCTGCAATCCATTGAGATAAGCGGAGAATGCCTCCGGCTCGACAACCGCATCCTTCATTGCGCCGCGCAAGGCCTCGATTTCCTGCTGGAGCATAGGCCTGACCGCCTCGCGCCGCAAGGCGTCCAAATCCGCCTCCAGCTTTTCCTCGATCGGGCGCACAAGGTCAAGGTATCGGCTGATCTCCGCGCGCAACTCCTGTTCGGCGCTCTCCATGGCCATACGGCGATCCGCCGGCAGGGCCAGCACCGCATCCTCCTGCATTGCGTTGCCGTTCTCGCCCAGCAGCGTAAAGACCAGGCGCCCTTCATCCCTGCGCAAGGAAAAGCGGCGCGCAGCGGCGAATGCGACGAGATCGGCATAGGCCTGCTCGACCGGCTGGCGGCTGGACTTCTTCAGGCGCTCGCTACCGAGGCGAAGGCTCTCCTCTTCCAGCTTATGCGGAATCTCGCGCGCGATGCGTTCGGCAAACCCTTCCAACGCCTTGCGCAAAAGTGTGGCTCCACCGCGCTGGAAACGCATGGCCAGCGGCCGCTCGGGACAGTCGAAGTTGTGCAAATAGATCAGATCCGTCGCCGCCGGGCGCTTGGCTGCGATTTCCTGCATCAGGCGGAACATCAGCGAAGAGCGTCCGCTGCCGGCTTCGCCGAGCACGAACAGATGGAAATCGGGCTGGTCGACCTCCAGCCCGAAACGCGCGGCTTGTTCGGCGCGCTGCTGGCCGATCCAGCCATAATCGAAGTCGGTAATGTCGGAAGTGTCCCGGAATCCCAGCTCGGCCGGATCCAGGAGAACCGTCAGCTCGGACGGTAAAAGGCTGCGTGCACTCAATCGCGACCTACCCAGCGCTGTTTTGCCGCGTCGTCACTGGTGCGCGCCTCGACCCAGCGCTCGCCGCTCTCGGTTTGCTCTTTTTTCCAGAATGGGGCTTCCGTCTTGAGGTAGTCCATGATGAACTCGCAGGCGGCAAAAGCCTCGCCGCGATGCGCACCGGAAACCACCACCAGTACGATCTGATCCTGCGGCTGCAGGGCACCGATACGATGAATCACCAACGCATCGAAAATATCCCAGCGCGATTTGGCCTGCGCGACGATGTCTTCCAGCGCCTTCTCGGTCATGCCGGGATAGTGTTCCAGCGTCATGCCGGATACGGCCGCCCCGTCGTTGAGGTCGCGCACCTGGCCGACAAAAGCGGCGACAGCGCCGGTATCGGGACGTGCCAGTCGCATGCGGTTGATTTCCATGCCCGCATCAAAATCCTCGAACTGCACTCGAATCACGTCAGCCTCCGGTCACCGGTGGGAAGAAAGCCACCTCGTCCCCATCGCGAAATGCGGCGCTGTTGGAGACCAATTCCTGGTTCACGGCAGCGCGCAACGGCCGGCACCCGGCGAATTCGGCCTGCCAGACTTCGCCGCGTACGGCGAGCCATTCCATCAACGCCTGGATATTGGCGACGCCCTCGGGCACGGCAACTTCCTCCTGGGAAGTACCAAGCGCTTCGCGCAAGCGGGCGAAATACAGTAACTTGACCATCAGAGCCCCAGGTCTTCGTCGGTTACCGGGCCACGCTGCCCGCTCACGGCCAGCATCATCAGCTGCATGGCCTTCTGTTTGGTTTCCTCGTTTTCCATCGCCTTCGAACTGAAGGTGATGCCGAACTTGGCGGAATATTGCTGGATCAGCATGATCAGCATGCTCTCGTCTTCCATGATTTCAATCCTCTACAAAAATACGGGGGAAAGGCCGCATCCCGTTATTGATCCTCAATCGATTCGTCCAGCGGGACGCCCAGGGTTTCACCTTCCAGTTCCACTTTCTCGATGGCCGAAAAACGGCGGCTGATTTTCTGGCTGGTCGTGTGCACCTCCAGCGCGTCTTCATGGGCCTGGCGGATATGGTCAGCCAGCTTCTTCATGCGCACGTCGAAGCGGCCGAATTCCTTGCCCAGCTTGCCCAGTTCATCCTTGATGATATGCACCTGCTTGCGGGTTTCAACATCCTTCAGCACCGCGCGGGCCGTATTCAGCACGGCCATCAACGTCGTCGGCGACACCACCCAGACCCGCTTGCCCATCGCGTAATCCACGAGATCGGGATGATAGGCATGGATCTCGGCAAACACGGCCTCGGCGGGGACGAACATCACCGCCCCATCGGACGTGTGACTGGGAATAATGTATTTGGCTGCAATGTCATCGATATGTTTCCTGACATCCGCCTTGAACTGCTTCTGCGCCTGCAGACGCTCCTGCTCGCCCAGCCCGGCCTCGAACATCTTGTGGTAGTTTTCCAGCGGGAACTTGGAGTCCACCGCGACCGTACCGGTCGGCTCAGGCAGGAATAGCGCACAATCGACGCGGGTTCCGTTCGGCAGGCTGTGCTGCATCGCATAAGCGCTGACCGGCAGGATGTTGCGCACCAGCGCCTCGAGCTGCACCTCGCCGAACGCGCCGCGCGAGCGCTTGTCGCCCAGCAATTCCTGCAGGCTGACGACATTGGTGGTGAGGCCGTCGATCTTTTTCTGGGCTTCGTCTATCGTCGCCAGGCGCGCCATCACACTGACGAAAGTATCGTTGGTCTTCTTGAAACCTTCTTCCAGACGCTCGTTGACCTTGCCGCCGATCTGCTCGAGGCGGCCGTCCACAGACTTGGTCAAAGCTTCGATGCTGGCGGTCAGCTGCGAGGTCGCATGCCGCATGGTGGACTGGATCAGTTCCTGCTCGGCCTTGCCCTGTTCCGCCAATGTCTGGTGCAGTTTCTCCAGGACGTTTTCCCGCGTTTGCGCCAGACTTTGCGACTGCGAAAGCTGCAACGCCTGCATTGCATCGCGGGTCTGTGCGAGCTCCTGGGCCACGGCATTGCGCAAGCGCTCGGCGGAGTCGGCGGATACCGCCGCCAACCGATCGCCCAAGCGGTTCAGTCCGTCGTGCAAATCGAGCAGCATGGCGCGATGCTTTTCTTCCAGCTTGGCTTCAATGTCGACCTCTTGCCCTGAACGGCGCAGAATTCTCATCATCCCGCCACCGACAATTGCAAGATTGACACACAGCAGGAACAGAATCAGATAATCGAGCATGGGGAATATATAAAGTTTGGGCGCCTGATGTCGATTATAGCGCATGATGTCTGGCACGCTTGAAGGACAACTATTTGCGCGCCGGGCCGTTTGTGCGAAACTGCACCGATAATGATAATTACACAGCAATTCGGATTAACGGGGTTAACCTAAGAATAGAAATGTCGACCAATGACAGAAAACCTCAATTTCGCCGAATTGAAAGCCGCCGGCATGCTGCCTTCTCCCAAGGGAGTCGCGCTCAGGGTCATGCATCTGTGCCAGGAGGAAACCGTGGCACTGCCGGAACTGGCGCACGCCATCCAGGCCGACCCGGCGCTGGCCGGCCGCATCATCAAGATTGCCAACTACGTCAACCCTAACAAGTCCCGCCCGATAGCGTCGGTCACCACCGACACGCTGATCCTGATCGGCATCCACGCCGTACGCCAGGCCGTCATGTGCATGTCGCTCATCAGCAATTACCGGGACGGCCCCTGCAAGCTGTTCGATTACGAATATTTCTGGTCGCGGGCCATCGCCATGGCCAGTGCCGCCCACGCGATCAGCTCCATCAACCGCGTCGCACCGCCGGCGGAAATATTCAATTGCGGCCTGATGTGCGGCATCGGTCAATTGGCCCTGGTAACGGCCAGGCCGGAAGGCTTTTGCGAAGTCCTGCGCCAGCACCCGGAAGCCTCCAGCGACGAACTATTGCGCATGGAGAATGAACGCTTTGGCGTGGACGAGCGCGAAATGCTGGTGCTGATGCTGCGCGACTGGGGCATTCCCCAACTCTTCATCGATGCGATGTACCACCACGAAAAACCCGCGGCGGCGCCCTTCCCGGAAAATTCGCGCATGCTCCGCCTGTGCTACACCCTGCAGCTCTCTTCGCTGCTGGCACATGCCTGCCTGCACGGCCATGATGACGAGAGTTTGAATGCCGCGACCGCTTCGGCCAGCGCCGCGCTCGACATGGCTCCGGAACAGCTGGAAATACTGCTGGAACAAACAGCCGCGCACTGGGCCGACTGGTCCAAGATGCTGAACATCCAGGCCCGCCATTACCAGCCGCGCAAGCTCTCGCTCCCCATCACCGGCATTGCCGCCAAAAGCGAACCTATCCAGGACACCGTGCCATTGGCGACGATACCGCTGCGCATCGTCCTGAGCATCGCGGATGAAAACCAGCGCGGGCTGCTGACGAAATTCCTGACGGCGGCCGGACACATCGTCTCCGCATCGGACAACGGCATGGCCGCATTCGATATGGCCGCACAGTCCATCGCACAGGTTGTCATCGCCGACTGGCTGCTGCCCGGTACGGACGGCATCAAGCTTTGCAGCGACCTGCGCAAGTCCGCCATCGGCACCAAGCTGTATTTCATCCTGCTCACCCCCTTCGAAGACGAGCGTCGGCGGATGGAAGCCTACGAAGCCGGCGTAGATGAAATCCTGCGCTCGCCAGTGAACAACCGCTTGCTGGCCGCACGCCTGCTGGCCGCTCAGCGCCTCGCCAACCCCGGCATGACACCGGCCGCTTGATGCTTAGCCGTCTGGCCCTGTATTTCAGCCGCGCCTCCGCCGCATTCGTCAGGCGCTTTCGCAACAACTTCTACCTGGTGCTGGCAGCGTTTCTGACGCTGCTGGTCGTGCTCGACGCCGGCGTTTTCCATGTCGGCACCAACATGCGGCAGAAGGCATTCGACGTAATGGTGCGCTACCGCGTGGTCGCTCCCAAGCCCGACCCGGAAATTGTCATCGTGGACATCAATGAGGCCAGTCTCGCCGCCCTAGCCAAAGACTATGGCCGCTGGCCGTGGCCGCGCCAGGTAATGGGCGAATTCCTGGAGCACCTGGAAGAGCAGCAGCCCAAGGCAGTCGTATTCGACATCCTGTTCAGCGACGCCGATGTCTACAATCCGGACAGCGATGCCTACTTCAACGAAGTGATTGCCGGCACGGACAACACCTTTTTCCCATTCGTACGCCTGGACGGCCAGGATGCGTTGAGCCAAGTCACCCCGGCCATGATCCCGGGGGTCGCACGTGTACCGACCGACGAGCCCGTTGCCCCGGACTCCAGCCATATCGCCGTAGTATTGCCGCAGTTCCCGGCAATGCTGAAACCGGGCCGTCTCGGCATGAACAACATCACTCCGGATCGCGACGGTATCGTGCGCGAATACCAGCTGTACCGCGACGACTACGGCTGGCGCGTGCCCTCGCTGCCACTGGTGGTGGGGCAGTCCGCCGCCAAGACCGTGCCGAACGACCAGACCCTGCTGCTGAACTGGCGCGGCAAGCCGTTCAGCTACCGCTACGTCAGTTTCAGCGACGTCTATCAGGACATGACGGCCAAAGCCCCCAAGCGGCCGCAAACCGAATTCGCCGGCAAGATTGTCATCATCGGTTCTACCGCGCCCAGCTTGTTCGATGTCAAGGCTACCGCAATGGCCAAGGCCTTCCCTGGAGTCGAAATCCTCGCCACCGCGATCGACAACGTTAAAAATGGCGACTACCTGCATTTCTGGCGCGGCGCGCTGCCTTACCTGCTGATGAGCCTGACGCTCATCTGGCTGACGGCAACTGCGTTCTACCGCAATGTCGATCGCGACCGCTTCAATAAAATATTCAGCAGCAGTCAGATCGCCCTGCTTGCCGTCTCCTACGTCGGCATCAACCTGACGAACACCTATATCGACCTGACCGGCCCGGTCACTTGGGCGATTGCCTACTTCAGCATTGCCAAAATTTATGCGCTGGCCACCGACCGGGCTTTGCAGCGCTGGCTGGCCACCGGCGTCACCGGAGGCGGCAGCGCGCGGGTGATGCTGATGCCGGTGCTGATCGACAGTATCGAACCATTGGGCGAGGCCATGCTCAAAAAGTTACGCACCGAAATCAGCAATATTGGCTCGCTCGAAAAAAGCGTGGAACACCTGAAAGGCACGCAAAGCGGTATCTGGGGGTTGTTCGGCGACATGCTCGTGATCCGCTGGACCTGCCCGCCCGACGATGACATGCAGCGCGCCGCCATTCGCGCCGAAGCCGGAGAAATCGGCAATAACATGGAATTACTGGTCAAAAGCAGGGGACTGCCCGGCGACACGCAAATTCACCATGTGCTGCACGAAGGCTTATTGAACGGCGAGCGGCCGCTGGACGCCCAGTGGCGAACCCTGTTCGCGCAGGCCATACTGGCACTGGAACACTCGCAACACAAAAAGGACACCGCATGAAACCTCATTATCTGATGCTTGCCGCCCTGCTTACGCTGCCCGGCATCGCCCTGGCCGGTGAAGCCGGCACCGTCCTCAAGGACGACACACTGCGCAAGGAGCCTTATGCGGATGCCGCATCGGTCGCCAGCATCAAGCGCGGCCAGTCAGTCGACATCCTGACCCGCAAGGGCGCCTGGCTGCAAATCAAAACCGCCCGCAGCACCGGCTGGGTGAGACTGCTTTCGGTACGCCGCGGAGCAGCAGGGTCCAGCAACGAAGCCGCCGGGGTACTCGGTCTGGCAAGCGGCCGCACGGGCACCGGGCATGTCGTGTCCACCACCGGCGTGCGCGGCCTGAACGAAGAAGACCTGAAGACGGCGAAATTCAACGCACAGGAAATCGAACAAATGGAAAGCTACGGCATCAGTGCCAAAGAGGGGCAGAGCTTCGCCCAGGCGGGCGGATTGAAAACCCGAACGCTGAAATACCTGCCCAAACCGGGGAGTGCAAAATGAAACGACGCCTCCTATTGGCCCTGACCCTGCTTGGCAGCGCGGCTGCAGCGCAGGCTTTTGATCTTGGCAGCGCGCTGGAAGGCGCGCTCGACAAGAACAAGCAAGAAACCACTTCCGACGCTTCGACCGCAAGCGCTAGTGCAGAGCCCGCAATCAACCTGAAAAAACCCTCGCGCGCAGATGAAATCAAGCTCGGCCGTCAGATTGCCGGCAACCTGCTTGGTGCGGCGCCTCTGGTCAAGGATGCGGACTTGCAGAAGTATGTCAACGAAGTCGGCCGCTGGGTCGCCTCGCAAAGTGAGCGCGCCGACCTGCCCTGGCATTTCGGCGTCATCGAATCGGAAGACCTTAATGCCTTCGCTGCCCCCGGCGGCTATGTGCTGATCACCAAAGGGCTTTACCGGCAGCTCACTAACGAAGCGGAGCTCGCCGGCGTGCTCGCCCACGAGATCGGCCACGTGGTGAAGAAACACCAGCTCAAGTTGCTGCAGAAACAACAACTGCTCAGCATGGGTGCCGGCCTCTTGAGCGGCAAGGTAGGCAAGAACAACGAGACCGTGCAGAAGCTCATCGGTAGTGGTGCCGAGATCAGCGCCCGCAGCCTGGACAAGGATGCCGAGTTCGAAGCAGACCGTATGGGCGTAGTCCTTGCCGCCAGAGCCGGCTACGATCCCTACGGCCTGCCGGAGGTGTTGCAGACTATCGGCCATGCCAGCAAGGATGACAGCCGCGTTGCACTACTCTTCAAAACACATCCGGCACCGGACGACCGCCTGGCAAAACTGGGCGAGGCCATTGGCGACCGTTTCGACAAGATCGACGATGGCAAAACGCTGGAGAACCGGTTCTACAAACTGAAGAATTAGCATGGAGTGGGCACCCCTGCTGCTCTGGCTGCTTGCGGCCTGCCTGATCACGCTCGGCCTCGCAGGGATGGTGCTACCCCTTGCTACCGGGCGCTCCCCTGTTGTTTCTAGGCTTGCTAGCAGCGGCCTGGGCCGATCACTTTACCTATGTCGGCACCGGAACACTGGTGATTTTGGCTGTCTTGGCCGCGCTGACGTATTTGATCGATTTTCTTGCCGGTATTCTGGGCGCAAAAAAGTTCGGAGCCAGTTCCCGCACAATGGCAGGTGCGGCAATCGGCGCCCTGGTCGGTCTTCCGCTGGGTTTCGCCGGCATCGTGCTGGGGCCCTTTTTCGGCGCGGTCGTCGGGGAGCTTTCGGCCCAGCGCAGCCTTCGCCAGGCCGGATTAGCCGGCTTGGGCACCGCAATTGGGTTGGCCGTGGGAGCTGCGGCAAAACTTGCCATCGGATTCAGCATGATCGGGATTTTCGTGCTGGTGCGATTCCTGGGTAGCTAAGGCGCCAGGCCTCATCCTGCCGCTCTATCTACTCATACCCGCTACTGCCAGCCAAAGCGCTTGATATAGAAAATCTTCATTACCTGAGTCAGCCCCATATAAGCCGGCAGGATCAGCAACAGGAATACAAAATAACCGGGCGGCAGCGCTTGCAGCTTGAAGTAATGCGCCACCGGCCCCATCGGGATAAAAATACCCACCGCCATGATGAGCCCTGTCATGACCAGGAGCGGCGTCGAAGCACGGCTCTGGATGAAGGGGATCTTGGGCGTGCGTATCATGTGTACGACCAGCGTCTGCGTCATCAAGCCCACGATGAACCAGCCCGACTGGAACAGGGTCTGCTTCTCCGGGACGTTGGCCGCAAATATGAACCACATCACCAGGTAAGTGGTGATGTCGAAGATCGAGCTGACTGGCCCGAAATACACCATGAAACGCCCGATATCCGCCGGCTGCCAGCGCTGAGGCTGCTTGAGCAGCTCCTTGTCCACGTTATCGAACGGGATGCCGATCTGAGAGATGTCGTACAGCAGGTTCTGCACCAGCAGATGCATCGGCAGCATCGGCAGGAAGGGGATGAAGGCGCTTGCCACCAGCACCGAGAACACGTTGCCGAAATTGGAGCTGGCCGTCATCTTGATGTATTTGAGCATGTTGGCAAAAGTACGGCGGCCTTCCAGCACGCCCTCCTCCAGCACCAGCAGGCTCATTTCCAGCAGAATGATGTCAGCGGCTTCTTTTGCAATATCGACCGCCGTGTTCACCGAGATACCGATATCGGCGGTGCGAAGCGCCGGAGCATCGTTAATGCCGTCGCCCAGGAAGCCGACCACATGGCCGTTGTGCTTGAGCAGGCGCACGATACGCTCCTTGTGTGTAGGCGTCAGCTTGGCGAACACATTTGCCGTTTCCACAGCCTGAGCGAGTTCCGCATCCGTCATGCGTTCGATATCCGAGCCGAGCAGCATGCCGCGCAGTTCCAAGCCTACTTCGCGGCAAATCTTCGCGGTGACCAGTTCGTTGTCGCCGGTCAAGACCTTGACGGCCACACCATGCTCGGCCAATGCCTGGATAGCGGGCGCGGCGCTCTCCTTGGGCGGGTCGAGGAAGGCCACGTAGCCAATCAGGGTCAGCGCCTGCTCATCGGCAACACCATAAGCATCCTTGATCGGCGGCAGTTCACTTGCAGCCACCGCGACCACACGCAGCCCCTGCTCGTTGAGATGAGATGTCACCTCGCGGATACGCTCGTGCAGTTCTGGCGTCAACGGCTCCACCGTTTCAGCATGGCGGACCTGGGTACACACCGAGAGGATTTCTTCCAGTGCCCCCTTGCAGATGAGCAAATGGTGTTGATCATGCTCGGCCACCACCACCGACATGCGACGGCGGGTGAAATCGAACGGGATTTCATCCACCTTGCGGAATGCCGTAGCCACCTCCAATTCGCGATGGACCTCGACATGTTCCAGCACAGCCACATCCAGCAGGTTCTTGAGTCCGGTCTGGTAGTAGCTGTTGAGGTAAGCCATTTCCAGCACCTGGTCGGAGTCTTCCCCCCAGATATCGGTGTGTTGCGCCAGGCAAATCCTGTCCTGGGTCAGCGTACCGGTCTTGTCGGTGCAGAGGACATCCATCGCACCAAAATTCTGGATCGCGTCGAGGCGCTTGACGATCACCTTCTTGCGCGACAGGAACACAGCGCCCTTGGCGAGCGTCGAGGTGACGATCATCGGCAGCATTTCCGGCGTCAGGCCGACGGCAATGGAAAGCGCGAACAGTAGCGCCTCCGTCCAGTCGCTCTTGGTAAAGCCATTGATAATCAGCACCAGGGGCGCCATCACCAGCATGAAACGGATCAATAACCAGCTCACCTGGTTCACGCCCGCCTGGAAGGAGGTAGTGGCGCGGTCCGTCGACGTCACTCGCTGCGCCAGAGAGCCGAAATAGGTCATGTTGCCGGTCGTGACTACCACCGCCCTGGCGGTACCGGAAACCACATTGGTGCCCATGAACAGAATATTGTCCAGATCCAGCGGGTTGGTCGCCGCCGCCTCTTTCAGCTCGACAAACTTCTCGACCGGGACGGATTCGCCGGTCATGGCAGCCTGGCTGACGAACAAATCCTTGGCCGTGAGCACGCGGCAGTCCGCAGGAATCATGTCCCCGGCGGACAGCACGATGACATCGCCGGGCACGAGCTGCTTGATGGGCAATTCAACACGTCTGGCGCCATGCGGATGCAAAGTCACCTGGAAATACTTGCTGGCCTCCTCTGCCACATATTCGGCCACGTCACGCCGCATCACCGTCGCGGTATTGCTGACCATGGCCTTGAGCGCATCGGCAGCCTTGTTGGATCTGGATTCCTGCCAGAAGCGCAGCATGGTGGACAGCACCACCATGGACGAAATAACCATGGCGGCCTTCATGTCCTCGGTCAGATAGGAAATGCCGGCCAGCAATGTCAGCAGCAGGTTGAACGGATTCTTGTAGCAGTGCCACAGGTGTTTCCACCAGGGCAGCGGCTTCTCGTGCTCGATTTCATTGAGGCCAACCTGCTCGCGCACGAGTTCGGCCTGGGCATCGCTCAGGCCATCAGGATGGGAGTGCAGGGATCCCAGCAGGGAATCGATATCACTCCCAGCCGCCTTCACCAGGGTACGCGCCAAGGTAGGAGGCAATTCCCGGCTGACGCCGGTCTGGGTAAGGGTCTCGAACAATGCCAGACGGCGGAAGTGACGGCCGAGGTGGCGAGTGCGCAGAAATCCCGCGAAGAGTTCTTTTAGCAGGTTACGGCCCATGTGTGCTCCAATGCGCCGTCCACCTCTTGCCTCAGGGGTTTCAGGAACGCGAAAGCGATCCAACGAAAGCGGGCATGTTAGGGAAAATTACTTACAAGAACATTACAGATACGTGGTTGCAACTGCCATGGACCGAAGTAGCCGGCGAGCAATAAAAAAACCCGGCAATGCCGGGTTTTTTTATTTGATCAGGATCAAACAGCGCTTTCTTTTGCCGCTTTCTTGCGCTCGTGCTCCTGCAGATGGCGCTTGCGGATACGGAGCGATTTCGGCGTGATTTCCACCAGTTCGTCGTCATCGATGAATTCGACCGCGTATTCCAGCGACATCTGGATCGGCGGCACCAGGCGTACGGCTTCGTCGGTACCGGATGCGCGCACGTTGGTGAGCTGCTTGCCCTTGATCGGATTGACCACCAGATCGTTTTCGCGGCTATGAATCCCGATCACCATGCCCTCGTACAACTTGTCGCCGGGATTCACGAACATGCGGCCGCGATCCTGCAGTTTCCATAGCGCATAGGCCACCGCCTCGCCCTGTTCGGCAGAAATCAGCACGCCGTTGCGACGGCTTGGCATATCTGCCTTGAGCGGGGCGTATTCGTCGAAAATATGCGCCATCAGGCCAGTGCCGCGGGTCAGCGTCAGGAACTCGCTCTGGAACCCGATCAGGCCGCGTGCCGGAATGCGGTATTCAAGTCGGGTGCGGCCGTTGCCGTCGGATGCCATGTTCTGCAATTCACCGCGGCGGCGGCCCAGTTCTTCCATCACCGCGCCCTGGTTCTCGTCTTCCAGATCGACCGTCAGGATTTCGTATGGCTCGCAACGCTCGCCATTGATTTCCTTGAACACGACGCGCGGTTTTCCGACAGCGATTTCGTAGCCTTCGCGGCGCATGTTTTCCAGCAGGATGGTGAGGTGCAGTTCGCCGCGACCGGAAACACGGAACACGTCGGCGTCCGCCGTATCCTCAACGCGCAGCGCGACATTCACCAGAAGTTCGCGCGTCAGGCGATCGCGGATCTGGCGGCTGGTAACGAACTTGCCCTCGGTGCCGGCCAGCGGCGAGGAATTCACCATGAAGTCCATGGTCAGCGTTGGTTCGTCCACTTCCATCAGCGGCAGGCCAACCGGGTTCTCGCGGTCGGCGACGGTCACACCGATGCCGATTTCATCCAGTCCAGAAATGATAATGATGTCGCCGGCTTCCGCTTCTTCCACCGGTACGCGCTCCAAGCCCTGGAAACCCAGCACCTGGTTGATGCGGCCGGAAGCCATCTGTTCGTCACCCTTCATCACGGCGACCATTTGGCCAGGCTTGATACGCCCGTTCAGCACGCGGCCAACGCCAAGACGGCCAGTGTAGCTGGAGTAATCGAGTGCGGAAATCTGGAATTGCAAGGGTGCGTCAGGATTCCCCTTGGGCGGCTCGACGTGCTTGAGTATGGTTTCGAACAGCGGACGCATGGTATCGGAAGCCACCTTCATGTCCAGCGTAGCGAAGCCATTCAGGGCGGAGGCATACACCACCGGAAAATCCAGCTGCTCGTCGGTCGCACCCAGGTTGGCGAATAGATCGAAGGTCTGGTTGATCACCCAGTCGGTACGTGCGCCGGGACGATCCACCTTGTTGATAACGACGATAGGCTTCAGACCCAGCGCCAGGGCCTTCTTGGTGACGAAGCGGGTCTGCGGCATCGGGCCTTCGACCGCATCGACCAGCAGCACCACACCGTCCACCATACCCAACACCCGCTCCACCTCGCCGCCGAAGTCGGCGTGGCCCGGGGTATCGACGATGTTGATGTGGGTACCCTCGAAGTTGACCGCGGTGTTCTTGGCCAGAATGGTGATGCCGCGCTCCTTTTCCAGGTCGTTGGAATCCATCACCCGCTCGGTCACCTGCTGGTGGGCGGCAAAGGTGCCGGCCTGCTGCAGCAGCTTGTCCACCATGG
>CAMLDQ010000012.1 GCA_946478965.1 uncultured Methylobacillus sp.
AGGTCAGGCGCACCGTGCCGATCGGGCCGTTACGCTGCTTGCCGATGATGATTTCCGCCGTGCCCTTGTCCGGGCTATCGGGGTTGTATACCTGATCGCGGTAGATGAACAGGATCACGTCGGCATCCTGCTCGATAGCGCCCGATTCGCGCAAATCCGACATCACCGGACGTTTGTTCGGCCGCTGTTCCAGGCTGCGGTTGAGCTGCGAGAGTGCAATAACCGGAACATTGAGTTCCTTAGCCAAGGCCTTGAGTGCGCGGGATATTTCCGATATTTCCGTCGCGCGATTCTCTCCGGGGCGCGTCGCCGACATCAACTGCAGATAATCCAGGACAATCAAGCCGAGCTGCCCGCACTGGCGGTGCAAGCGGCGCGCCCGTGCGCGCACTTCCAAGGCATTCAGGCCAGCACTCTCGTCAATGAAAATCGGCGCGTCGTTGAGTTTGCCCAGTGCGGTGGTCAGGCGCACCCAATCCTCATCTTCCAGCCGGCCGGTACGCATGCGGTGCTGGTCCAGGCGGCCAACCGAGCCGATCATCCGCATCGCCAGCTGCGCCGCCCCCATTTCCATCGAGAACACTGCCACCGGCAGACCGGAATCGAGCGCGACGTTTTCCGCAATATTGAGCGAAAAAGCGGTCTTGCCCATCGACGGCCGGCCTGCGACGATGACGAGATCGCCTTGCTGCAAACCGGACGTCATCGAATCCAGATCGGCAAATCCGGTGGAGATGCCGGTAACATCGCTGGCACTGTCACGCTGAAACAACTGATCGATACGGTCAGCGACCTGCGGCAGCAAGGTTTTGATATCGATAAACCCTTCGGAGCTGCGCTTCCCGCCTTCGGCGATCTCGAAAATCCTGGCTTCGGCCTCGTCCAGCAATTGTGCTGCATCCCTGCCCTGCGGGCTGAAGGCACTGTCGGCAATACTGGAGCCCACCTCTACCAGACTGCGCATCACCGCCCGCTCCCGCACGATTTCCGCATAGCGCCGGATGTTTGCGGCGGAAGGTGTATTTTGCGCAAGCGCGCCGAGGTATGCGATGCCGCCAATGCCGGCAAGTTCTGCCGTATTTTCGAGCGACTCTGCAACGGTGACGATATCCGCCGGCTTGTTGTGCTCGATCAGGCGGCTGATGTGTTCGTAGATGACGCGATGATCGTGGCGGTAAAAGTCGCTGGGGGCGATCAGGTCGGCGACCCGATCCAGCGCTTCGTTTTCGAGCAGCAAGCCGCCTAGTACGGACTGCTCGGCCTCGACCGAATGCGGCGGCAGTTTAAGAGATGCAAGAGAGTCGTCGGCCATGCGGAATTATAGCATCGCATGGAGGGCGGATTACTTGTGCCGGATGACGGTTTTTTGCGGTGGATGGAAGTAGGTATAACAGTTGCGGCCCTTGTTCTTGGACTGGTACATCGCATCATCCGCCCATTTGATGAGATCTTCCGCATTCTGCGCATCGAATGGATAGAGCGCGACCCCGATGCTCCCGGAAACGTGGACTTCATTGCCCAGAACATCGAAAGGCTGGACGAGCACATCTACCAGTTCCTGCGCGATGCTTCCTGCATCTTCAGGTTTGGCAATGTCATTGAGGATGGCGGTAAACTCATCCCCACCCATACGGGCCACCGTATCCGAACTGCGCACCTGTGCCTTTAGTCGCGCGGAAACTTGTATCAGAAGTTCGTCACCGACCTGATGCCCCAGGGTGTCGTTCACCTCCTTGAAACGGTCGAGATCGATGAAGAGCAGTGCCATGGCTTTGCCGGATCGGCCAGCCTTGAGGATGTCCTGGCCAAGCCGGTCACGGAATAGTCGACGATTCGGCAGCCTGGTCAGCGGGTCGTAATTGGCATGTTCCCAGATCAGCTCCGCCGCTTTTTTCTTTTCGGTCACATCGGTTGAAAGCGCCACATAATGCTGCACCGCCCCGGCATCGTCGCGCACCACACTGATCGAGAGCCATTCCGCATAGATTTCGCCGCTTCTCTTTCGATTCCATAGATCGCCCTCCCAATGTCCAGAAGCATTCAGGGAAGACCACATAGCCTCGTAAAATTCCTGGCCTTGTCGACCGGAGGCCAGAATTCTCGGGTTTTTACCTTGAACTTCCGCAGCTCCGTAGCCGGTAAGCTCGGTAAAAGCCGGGTTCGTCGCCACAATACAGTTTGCGGCATCGGTAATCATCATGCTCTGACTGCTAAAGGTATATACCGCGGCAGCCAGGCGCAGCTGTTCTTCAGAATGACGGCGTCCGGTAATATCCATCACCTGACCGATCAAATGCGTCGGCTGGCCGTTTGCATCGCGTAGCGTGGATACAGTAACAACAACCCAGAGAATGCTGCCGTTCTTGCGAATGTAGCGTTTTTCTAATTGATAAGAATCGATGCGCCTCTGCATCAGACCATCCATATTCAAACGGCTGGCATTCTGGTCATCTGGATGCGTAAATTCGGTCGGCGACATCGCTAGCAGTTCTGCCCGACTGTAACCCAGCATGTCGCAAAAAGCTCTGTTCACCAGTTGGAATCTGAGTTCCTTATCCGTAATGGCCAACCCTATGGGAGCAAACTCGAATATATTGCGAAACAACTGTTCGCTTTGCTCGATTTTTTCGTGCGCAATCTGGAGATCACGACTGATCCTCTCGTTGCGCTGCAGCGCCGCATTGAGCTCCTGAGTGCGCGTCCGAACCCGATCTTCCAGCAGGATAGTGGCCTGGAACATGCCATAGGCCGAATCGGAGCCTGCCGACCGTTGCTCCACCTGGTCCATCAGAGCATTCACGACCTTGTTGAGGCGCACTACTTCCTGCTGCAAGTCACGCACTTGCATGTTCAGGGATTCCTGGTCTGCTGAACAATCAGTCATGGTCGCTCATCTGTTCGCGGCCGATGGCGATGCCTGTCAGTGTCTGGTTGACGTGTATCCCCAAAAACTGCTCCCCATAAGTGTTGAAGCCCAGCACATTGTTGTTACGGTACAGAGCTTCCACCGCCGGTGCCAAGCCAGCATGCGTGAGCTCCATATTGCGGAAAATGCAATCGCAGGCAATCACCAGTTGCGGCTCGCCGACACGAGTACGAACATCCTGAAAAGCATACTGCAGGTTGTCCATGAAATTCACAGCATGCGCCACACGCAGGATAACGCCACGCTCAATCGCGCAATAGAATGTAAGGCTCCCATCCGCATTCACATTTCGTATGGAGCGCACGTAATCGTTCCCATTGATGCGAACTACCACGGGCGATTCGGCGAAAAAGGACGCCTGCAACGCAGACTGCGGCACTCCCAACATCCGCGCGTACTCCTGTGCAGCTGGCAACCCGTTGATTTCTCTGACGGTCCGAGTCGCGGGATCGACCTCCGTCACCACCAGACGTTCCGGCCCGCCGACGAAATGGTGCGTACGAAAAATAGTGATCGGAAATGTAGTTTCGACAAGCGCCAATGCCGCACCACGGGAACGAAACTGGCCGTTGCAGAATACCCAGGTTTGCTCGATTTTCAGGTCATCTCCCGCAGAGCCGCCAATCAATGGAATGTCACCCAGAGCCTTTTGATAAGTGAAGGCAAGACTCTCTTCGCTGTTCGACAGGCCGTCGATCAACTCCAGCGCGAATCGTCGGCTGGACTCGTTATCAGGCCTGCGCTTCTCCAGAGCCCTCTTCATTTCCTCGACCAGAGCATCCGCATCCTTGGTCACGAGGCCATCGATATGATCCTGATAACCGACAACAGCCGCACAAGCGCTAGCCGGGAATACCATACCGACAAGGCTGTGCTGGCGCAAACCAGCCGGCCCGATTTCGCCTGCCGTGGTACAACCGATTGTAGGAATATTGGGGAAAAGCGCGTTGATCTCATCTGCAATGACATCGAGATCATAATGGCTGGAGCAGAAAAAAACGAAAAGAGCAGCCTCCACACTGACAAGCGACGCATGTAGCTCGTGTACGGCCATAGCTGCATCGGTTGCGCAGGAATGCGCGGTCTTGATGTATCGCTCGCCTATCATGCGATTTCTAGAGTAAGTGATAAGTGCAATTCTACTTTGAAGCTACCCAATGCGCATATTCACGGGGATACGGAATGGGCGCAGAACAACAAAAAGGGCTGCCGCAGCAGCCCTTTTCGATTTCCCGGAGAAGGGAATTATTCGCCGAGTACGGATACGGTAATATCCACAACCACGTCGGCATGCGGAGCAACGCTGACCGGATGATCACCGATGGTCTTCAGCGGGCCGTTCGGCATGCGGATTTCCGCCTTGCTCACTTCAAAGCCTTGCGCGTTCAGCGCTTCGGCAATGTCGCCGTTGGTCACGGAACCGAACAGGCGGCCATCGACGCCGGCCTTCTGCGCGATCTGCAGCATATAGCCAGCCAGCTTTTCGGCACGCGCTTGTGCCGCCGCCAGGATTTCAGCCTGTTTCTTTTCCAGCTCGGCGCGCTTGGCGGCGAACTCGGCCTTGTTGGCTTCGGTGGCACGTTTGGCCTTGCCCTGCGGAATCAGGAAATTGCGGCCGTAGCCATCCTTGACCTTGACGATGTCGCCCAGGCTGCCCAGGTTGGTAACTTTTTCCAGAAGAATGACTTGCATCGTTCTCTCTCCCTCTTAGTGCTTGTCGCAGTAAGGCATCAGGGCCAGAAAACGGGCGCGCTTGATAGCCGTGGTCAGTTGACGCTGATAGCGGGCCTTGGTGCCCGTGATGCGTGCGGGGATGATCTTGCCGTTTTCATTGATGAAGTCCTTCAGCAGATCTACATCCTTGTAATCGACTTCCTTGATGCCTTCTGCCGAAAAACGGCAGTAACGGCGGCGGCGGAACATATCGCGTGCCATGATTTAACCTTTCTCAATAATCTCTAATTCGTTTACGTGCAGTACAAGCTGGCGGCTGTTGAGGCTTTTCCTGGCGAGGAACCCTGCTACCTTGGCCTGGTTTCCCGGCTTCAGCCCCCTTGCCTGCTCGGCCAGCTTGGCCATCGCAACTGCGGGAACTTCGCACTCCACCTGACGCTTCATGCCTGCCTCGATTTGCTGCGAGGCGTGCCTGAGAGTAAATGCCAGGAGCGGGATACCTGCCGGGGTGTAGCGCAGATCGGCGACTTCCGTCACCTCGCCGCTCAGCACCAGCCGGTTGCTAATCACTTAGGCCGCTGCAGCTTCCGCAGCCGGCGCTTCTTCCTTGTTCAGGACGGACTTGGCCTTTTCTTCCTTCATCATCGGAGAGGGTGCCGTAACGGCTTCCTTCATCACAACGGTCAGATGGCGCAGCACAGCGTCATTGAACTTGAATGCGTGCTCGAGTTCGCCCAAAGCTTCCTGGCCGCACTCGATGTTCATCAACACGTAATGTGCCTTGTGGATTTTTTGGATCGGATAAGCCAGTTGGCGGCGTCCCCAGTCTTCCAGACGGTGAATGGCACCGCCGGTGGAGGTCACGAGCGTGCGGTAACGCTCGATCATCGCTGGCACTTGCTCGCTCTGGTCCGGATGGACGATGAATACAATTTCATAATGTCGCATAGATTCTCCTTGTGGATTAACAGCCTTCCGTATGCGATAACGGTAAGGCAAGGTTGAAGAGCGCAGCATTCTAAAGGAAATTCCAAACAGAATCAAATAACTTTGCCTGGATTGCAAGCGCTTCCCGGCATGCTAATATGCGGAAAAACAACTTGCAGGTACGCATGCCCCCTCCTATCACCGAAACCGGCCACGCACTCGACGGCCGACGCGCGAAAGTCCGTATAGGCGTTGCGGCAGTCCTGCTGGTTACGGCGATTGGCATTCTCACCCTCCTCAGCCATCGCAAGCCGGAAACGGCACTGCCGGAAGAGACCGCCCCTCCTCCAGCGCCTCAGACCAGCATGTCCAGCACGGAAATGGAGCCAACACCCCCTGTGCCGGAGCAAAGCACGCCACCCGCCGCCCCTTCTCCGATGCCCGAGGCAGAAGTCGCAGCAACGCCGCCACCGCCTCCTGTTCCAGGACAATTACCTGAAGTCACAAGGCCCAGCGCACCCGCCCGTTCGCCGGCGGTGACAGAAGAGAGTGCCGGAGTCTCCAAACCCATGCCGGTAAAAACTCCGACACAGACAGTATCGACCGCCACTGCCGCCCAAGTAAAGCCCTCGACCGCTGCGGCACCTCAGCCTTCCACTGCAGTACAACCCAAACAATTCGAAGTACAACTCGGGGTATTTACCGACCTCGACCATGTGAAGCAATTTCAGGAAAAGCTGACAAAGCATGGCATTCCATCGCATACCGAAACCCGCGTCCAGATCGGACCTTTCAAGACACGAGCAGAAGCGGATCAGGCCAGGGAAAAGCTGAAGACACTCGGGATCACATCGGTAGTGATCGGGAAATAGTCCGAGGCCGGGTTCGGGTTAGCGGCCGGTAGTCATGCCGCCTTCTACGGGCAGGCGAATGTAGAACAGGGAAATGTTTTCCTGCTGCAGCGTCGCCAGCAAGCGATCCAACAGCGCCGCCTCGGCAAAGAATTCCACCGTCATCGGTAAATCCCCCGCCAACTCGAAGAAATGCTCTTCGTGCAAGCGTCCGTGCCGCCCATAACCGGCGACCGAACGAAATGCCGAACCACCGGGGATTCCGATATTCCGTGCCGTTTCCAGAACCCACTCATACAGCAGCTTGCCATCATGCTTCGCAGTTTGGGCGACATAAAGTTTCAGAAAGCTGCCGTGCATAGGACTAGCTCCGGATAAGGTTGACGGTCAGGATGCCGAGCCCGGTCATCGCGAGCGAACCCAGCAGATGCAAGGAAACATGTGCCGCCGCCCAAGCATATTGCTGACGGGAGAATAGCGTCACAGCCTCGGCGGAGAAAGTAGAGAAAGTCGTCAGCCCGCCAAGAAAACCGGTCATGATAAACAACCGGGTTTCCACAGGGAGGCTAGCGTAATGGCTCAACACCCCCATGGCGACCCCCATCAGGTAACCGCCGACAAGATTGGCGGCCAGAGTGCCGAGCGGCAAGGTCGGGACCAACGGATTGAACAGAATCCCGAGCCACCATCTGAGCCAGGCGCCCGATGCCGCCCCCAGCCCAACAGCGACGAATCCGCCGAATCCCATAATGCCAGAGCCTAGAGCTCGTTACGCCATTCCTGGTCTTCGCAATCGAACAGGCGACTGGTCTCTTGCGGGCCCCAGGTTCCAGCAGGGTAGGTATGGATAAAGTCACGTTCCTGCTGCCAATGCTTGAGGATAGGATCCACCACACGCCAAGCCCATTCCACTTCGTCGAAGCGGATGAATAGCGTTTTGTCGCCTTCGATCACATCCAGGATCAGCGCCTCATAGGCTTCCAACGGCGTCTCGTCCGGCTTACGATAAGACGCATTCAATTGCACCGTGCGCGTTTCCATGCCCAAGCCCGGCGCCTTGACATGCAGTTCCATGTGCATGGATTCGGTCGGCTGCAGAGAAAGCAGAATCCAGTTCGGCTCGACCTCCTCCACCGGCGTGTCGTGGAACAGGTGCTGTGGGGGATGGCGCAAACGGATGGCGATCGTCGATTGGGTCTTGGCCATGCGCTTGCCTGTACGCAGGTAAAACGGCACGCCACGCCAGCGCCAGTTGTCAATGTAGAACTTTGCCGCTGCAAAGGTTTCGGTCGCCGTATTGTCTTCGACGCCCTGCTCTTCCTGGTAGCCGACCACGGGCTGCCCCTTGGCCGTGCCGGCGGCATATTGCGCGCGGAAGGCATACGCGTTGACGGCATCGCGCGGAATCGCACGCATCGACTTCAACACCTTGACCTTTTCGTCACGCACCGCATCCGCTTCGAGTGAGGGTGGCGGCTCCATCGCGACCACAGTCAGCAGCTGCATCAGGTGATTTTGCAGCATATCGCGCAAGGCACCGGATTTATCGTAATAATCGGCACGCGTGCCGATGCCGAGGTCTTCGGCCACGGTGATCTGCACATGATTGATGAAATTGCGGTTCCACAGCGGCTCGATCAGGGTGTTGGCAAAGCGGAACACCAGCAGGTTCTGCACCGTTTCCTTGCCCAGGTAATGGTCGATACGGTAAATCTGCTCTTCATCGAAATGCTTGTGCAGGGAGCGGTTGAGCTGCTGTGCGGTTTCGAGGTCGGTACCGAACGGTTTTTCCACCACGATGCGGTGCAGGCCGCGCGGCTTGGAAAAACCGAACTCGTCCAGATAATTGATGACCGTGTTGAAATCCTTCGGAATGATCGACAGGTAGAACACGATATTGCTGCATGCGCCCTCGCGCGGCTTGGCGAGTTCCGCCTGCAGGTTCTTGTAAAACTCGGGTTCCCGCAAATCGCCGGAAAGATAGGAGAAGCGCTTGGCAAAACGCTCGGCAATCTTCTTGTTCACCTTGTCGCCGAATTTGTCGTGCAGCACCTTGGACAGATGTTCCAGCCAGGCTTCCTGGGTATATTCCTGCCGTCCCAGAGCCAATATGCTCATATCGCCTGGAATACGACCAGCCACTTCAAGGTTGTAGAGCGAAGGCAACAGCTTGATGGTCGCCAGATTGCCCGTCGCTCCAAAAATGACGAAATGACACGGTCCCGGGATAACTTCGTGATTACTCATTTATGCTTTTTCTCCTGCTTTTACTGAATGGCCACCGAAGCCCTTACGCATCATGGCCACTAACTTATTTGGAAAATCAACCTTACCCTGACTGGCGAAGCGCCGCATCAAGGCCATCGTCATAACCGGGGTCGGCACGCCTTGCTCGACCGATTCAAGCACCGTCCAACGCCCTTCCCCCGAGTCGGCCACAAAGGGCTCGATACTCGTCAACTCCTGATCCTGCGCAAGGAAGTCCGCTGTCAGATCCAGCAACCAGCTGCGTATCACGCTACCATGCCGCCACATTTCCGCAATGGCGGCCAGATCGAGATTGAACTCCGTTTTGCCTTTCAACAGAGCAAAACCATCCGCATATGCCTGCATCATGCCGTACTCGATACCGTTGTGTATCATCTTGGTGAAATGACCGGAACCGCTCGGGCCGCAATGCAGCCACCCCTTGTCCTCCGCAGGTGCCAACGCCTTCAGTATGGGTTCGGCACGCGCCACGGCTTCAGCAGAACCGCCAACCATCATCGCATAGCCATTCTCCAGCCCCCATACACCGCCCGATGTACCGGCATCGATATAGTCCACACCGATTGCCTTCATCGCCAGCGCACGCCGTTGCGAATCCTTGTAGTAGGAGTTACCCCCCTCTATCACGAGATCGCCTGCGGAGAGCATGCCCTGCAGTTGTTCCAGCACGGACTCGGTCACCTCGCCTGCCGGCAGCATCAACCACACCACGCGAGGAGCGGGAAGGCGCTCTATTGTTTCCGTAAGCGAGAAGGCAGGTTCCAGACCGCACTCGTCAGCAAGCCGCTGCATTGCAGAGGCGTCCTGACTGTATCCGACAACTTCATGTCCGGCACGGCGCAAACGGCGCGCCATGTTGCCGCCCATTTTACCCAAGCCAACCATCGCAATTTTCACAAAAACACCCCTTCCATTTAGCTGGCTAGCATTACCTTGCCCACAGCAACTGACTCAATTATTCTATCAGGTTTGGGGCTTGACGCGATAAGACACCCTAACCCGCCAGCAGAAACCGGGCCAGCCCTTCATACCAAGAGAGAATTTCGTTTGCGCATTCTTTACGTTACATCCGAAGTCTATCCACTCATCAAGACCGGAGGACTCGCGGATGTCAGCGGTTCCCTGCCGGCTGCATTGCGAAAACTCGGTGAGGATGTACGCCTACTCGTTCCCGGCTATCGCCCGGTAATCGAGAAACTACGTAATCAGCGCGTGCTGCTGACGTTGAAATGGCTGCCTGTCGTTGGCGACATCTCGCTCAAGATTGGGGAAATGCCGGACACCGGCGTTCCCGTATACGTCCTGGACCATCCGCAACTCTATGACCGGGACGGCGGCCCTTACCTCGATGCCAAAGGACGCGAATGGATCGACAATCCTTTGCGCTTCGGCATCCTGTCCCGCGTTGCAGCCATCCTTGGAAGCCACCTCAGCCCGCTGGCAGAATGGATTCCGGATATTGTCCATGTCAATGACTGGCAGGGAGGCTTGGCTCCAGCCTACATGCACTATTCGAGCACTCCATGCGCCAAATCGGTGCTCAGCATCCATAATCTGGCATTTCAGGGCAACTTCGCGCAGGAATGGGTCGAAACACTTGGGCTACCGCCCCAGGGATATCGTGTTAACGGCTTTGAATACTATGGGCAGCTTTCCTTTCTCAAGGCCGGCGTCTATTTCGCCGACACCATCACCACGGTCAGCCCGACCTATGCCCGGGAAATACAAACGCCCGAATACGGTTTCGGCATGGAAGGCCTGCTTGCAACACGCAGCAAGGACATTCACGGCATCCTGAATGGGGTGGATATGGTGGAGTGGAATCCTGCGGCGGACCCCTATCTGACACATCCGTACAGCCGCGAAAATTTGCAAAACAAGGCCGAAATCAAGAGAGACCTGCAAACCCTGCTTGGTCTGGACAGAAACCACGAGGCACCATTACTGGGCGTAGTCAGCCGGCTGACGAACCAAAAGGGCCTCGATCTCTTCCTGGAATGCGCCCCCGCCCTGTTGGCGCAAGGATGCCAAATTGCCGTTCTGGGCGGTGGCGAACCGGCGCTGGAGCAAGGCTTCAGCCACCTGGCGCTGCATCATCCGCACCAAGTCAGCGTAACCATTGGCTACAATGAACCACTTTCGCACCAAATTATGGCTGGTGCGGACATTTTCGTCATGCCCTCCCGCTTCGAACCCTGCGGCTTGAATCAGATGTACGGCCTGCGCTATGGCACACCGCCGGTGGTTCGCCGTACCGGCGGGCTTGCCGATTCGGTAAATGACACAACGCCGGAGTCGATTGCAAACAGGAGCGCAAACGGCTTCGTATTCGACAGCGCCAATAAAGGCGATCTTCTGAGCGCCATTCAGCGCGCCCTGACCTGCTACGGCCACAAGCAGGAATGGGAAGCCATCATGAAAAATGGCATGGCCTGTGATTTAAGCTGGACCCAAAGCGCGCTCGCTTATCTGGATATTTACCGCTCGCTCATATAAATGTGGCACACGTATTGCTTATATTTAAGCGAGCTTTCTCCAAAGCTTAAATCTCCTCCTTGAGGGTGCGCTTCGCACCCTTTTTTTCGTCTGGGAGAAATCAGTAACGCCGCGGTCCGCCGTAACCTTCGTCAAACAGGTTGAATGGCGGCGTCCGGCCGACGAGTGCTTCAATGATGGCAAGCTCCAGATCGGTATGGTTCTTGAACGGCGCCGCAAGAATGCGCTGACCGCCGACCTCGGAAGCCAACACATAGCGCGGTGCATCATGGTGCTTGGAGACGATCGTTTCATGAATTTGAGGATCGTCCGCCACCGCGATATCCGTCGTTCCATAGCATGTGCAGACATATGACAAATCGGGTTGCGCCTCGACATAGAGCCCTGTCCCGCGAATGCCGATTGTAGCGGTCGGCGTGGTGAAATGATGTTCCCGATGGCCGAAAACCGACAATAACGCGCCGCTCAGCAGGCGCAAGCCCGACACCAGCATCGCTTCCGCTCCAGAGAGCTCCAATCGGCTACCTCCGCGCAGCAAGAAGGCGTCTTTTCCCACAACGAAAATCAACTGGGCGTCCGGCGCCGTTTCGATATGGTCGTTCTGGCCGATCCGCGTCTCCATCCCAGCCGGTTGACCGTTGATGAACACGCCACCCCGCATGTCATAGATGGACTGGCCGGCCGGAAGTTTGTGCGGAACCTTCCCCAGCAAGTCTGCCCGCACCGCCTGAGGGAAGAGAACATTGGCAGAAAATGCGTAAACGCCTGCCCGCAATGCCTGGATTAGGAATTGACGGCGTTTTTCCAAATTTATAAGTTGTCTGGCCATCACTGGTGTTTTATAGTCTCCTTAACAAGTGGGGTCAAGAATGCTGCGACGAAATATCCTCTTTTTTGTAGCATGCCAAGCGCTTACCGCCAATGCCCAGGCGGACGCCACGCACCTCGACCTCGAAGCTTTCCTTGTCCATGACAGCAACATCGGCCGCTCCGAATACTCACAGGATACTCAGGAAGACACGGCCATCGAGGTCGGCGCCAATATCAGCCGCAGCTTCCGGCTGACAGAAAAAAGCGGGCTGGTCGCCCGCGCGGGCATTCAGCTCACTCAGCAAGCGCATTACGACGACCTGAGCCAACTCGCGCTCAATGCTGGCGCCCGTTATCGTATCCAACCTGTCTCCGGATTTACGATGCCCTGGCTGGACTTTTCAGTTGACGTCTCCCGGCTGGAACATGAGAACAGCCCGATTCGGGATGGCTGGCTGACCGATACAGGAATTGCCGTAGGCAAGTATTTCACCGACCGCTTGAAGACGTCGCTTGGCTGGGTGGTCGAACGCCGCATTGCAGAAGAAGGTCGCGTATTTGATTTGCGTAACCGGCGCTGGCACCTTGATGTCGATTTTCAGCTCACCCCTCAAGGAACGCTTTACGCCAGGGCGGCACGCACGTTCGGCGATCAGGTTTCCTCTTCGCCGCAATCCACGCTTTCATTGCAACCGCTGCAATATTCTGCAAAAACACAGGATGATGCGTTAAGTGAACACTATGCCATCCGTAGCGCCTATCGCTTCGATGCCGTCGTGAATTCGCTGGAGTTGGGTTATAACCATGCCATCAATGGCAGCACGGCACTGGATTTCAGTGCGAGCTACTTCGATGCCATGGCGAAAGGCGGCCACACGTATGAGGGCTATGCCGTTCGCGCCGGGCTGCTCTACCAGTTCTGAAGCGGCACCTCACAGCCAGGTCATCAGTCCCGTTTCGTGCGGATGCGTCAATAACCGATTGGCCGGATGCACGCGAATCCGGTAATCGAGTTGCCCGCACATCCCAGGCTCAAGATTCAGTTCGAACAGATGCTCATCCGCTTGCGTACCGGCGGGGCTAAAGTGGAATATCGTGCACGGCTTGCGCGCAGAGGTTCTTGGTGTTCTGGATAAAAGCAGCTCCACCATGACATCCTCCGGCTGCAAACCGTTCAGCTTGACGGCCACTTCAATGTGCATGTTCGCACCGAACTGGATTTGGCGTTTTGGTTCATCCAGACGACGAAGCGACACCCCACCCCAGGCGTTGCGTATCCGCTGTTTCCATTCGGCCACTTCGCGGGCAACCGCATAGTTCTTCTTCGCATACGCAGCTCCTTGCCTGCTGGCAGGCAAATAGAACTTGCTGACGTACTCGCCCAGCATGCGGCCGCAACCGAAGTGCGGCAGCACCGTCGCCATTGATTGCTTGGCCTTTTTCACCCATTCGGCAGAGTAACCGAACTTGCCACGATCGTAGTAGAGCGGGATCACCTGGTCCTGCAACAGCTCATACAGGCTGCGGCTGTCTTCGCGGTTTTTACGTTCCTCGTCCCAGTAGGTCGGAGCAGGCTTGATTGCCCATCCATTGCTGCCGTCATATCCCTCCCCCCACCAGCCATCCAGAACAGACAGATTGATGGAGCCATTCATTCCCGCCTTTACCCCTGAGGTACCGGATGCCTCCATCGGATAGACCGGGGTATTCAGCCAGACATCCACCCCGGCTACAAGGCGGCGCGCCACACCAAGATCGTAGCCCTCGAGCAGTAATATCTTGCCTTCGAATTCATGCATACAGGAAATTTCGTGGATCTTCCGGATGAGTTCCTGTCCAGGCTGGTCGGCAGGATGTGCCTTGCCGGCGAAAATGAAGAGTACCGGGCGCCCCCGATCTGACAATATCTCGCGTAGCCAGTCCAGGTTTTCAAACAACAGATTGGCGCGCTTGTAGGTGGCAAAACGGCGTGCAAAACCTATCGTCAGGACATTGGGATCATGCGGATCACAATAGGCCAGCAACCGGTCTAAATGCGCTTCACCACCATGATTGCGGACATGCTGGGTGGCAACCCGGTGCCGCACCATATGCAGCATCTGCGACTTAAGCGATTGCCGCACACTCCAGAACAAATGGTCGGGGATTTCATCCAGACGCGTCCAGAACCCCGCATCGCATACCCGGTTGCGCCACTCTCCGCCCAGAAACCGATCAAAAAGATCCGACCATTCGAGCGCCAGAAAAGAAGCCACATGCACCCCGTTGGTGATGTAGTCCATCGGGTTCTCTTCCGGATCGATCTGCGGCCACAGATCCTGGCAAATTCGCGACGATACTTCGCCATGGATGCGCGACACGCCATTCTGGTGACGCGAGGCACGGACGGCGAGCGTGGTCATGTTGAGTTCATGCGGACTATCGGGATCCCGCCCAAGATTCATGATTTGCTCGATGCCTCCTCCGGATACCGGGAAGAACTGACTGAAATATTCCTTGATCATTTCCTCGGCAAAGTGATCGTGCCCGGCAGGCACCGGCGTGTGCGTGGTGAACACTGTATTGGCCGCAACGGCTTCCAGTGCCGCATCATAATCCAGCCCCCCTTCGACCAGCCCCCTAATGCGTTCCAGCACAAGAAATGCAGCATGACCCTCATTGATATGCCAAACCGTCGGCTTAAGGTCTACGGCTGTTAATGCGCGCACTCCGCCTATCCCCAGCAGAATTTCCTGCTGCAGGCGCATGCTGCGGTCGCCACCATAAAGCTGATGGGTAATGTTGCGGTCGGCTTCGGAGTTCTCTTCAAGATCGGTATCCAGCAGATAAAGCACGATATGGCCGACACGCGCCCACCAAACCTTCACCTTGACATGTCGTCCTGGTAGTTCCACTTCTATGCGTAGTTCGCTTCCATCGTCCTTCAACACCGGCCTCACCGGCAGGTCGTCGAAATCGGCCGTATTGTAGTGGACGTTTTGCGATCCCTCGCCATCTATCATTTGTGCGAAATAGCCTTGGCGATAGAGCAGCCCAACTGCGACAAACGGCAGCCGCATATCGCTTGCCGCCTTGCAGTGATCCCCGGCCAGAATGCCAAGCCCGCCGGAATAGATCGGGAAGCTTTCATGAAAACCAAACTCCGCGCAGAAATAGGCTACCAGTTCCCCGTTGCCTAAAAGCTCATTGCCGTTCTTGCGCAGAAGTTCGTTGTGATAGGTATCGTAGGAAGAAAGGATCCGATTATAGGTGGACAGGAACACCTGGTCTTCGGCCGCTTCCTGCAAGTGATGCTCGTCGACGCGCTTGAGAAATACCTTGGGATTGTGCCCGACAACATCCCATAGTTTGGGATGCAGCCGGGCGAATAGAGTGCGGGTCGGTTTGTCCCAGCTGTACCAGAGGTTATTGGCCAGTTCTTCGAGACGAATGAGTTTGCGAGGAATTTTAGGGGTGATTTCAATGACAAATGTGCTTCTGTTATCCATCGCTACCACCTCCCAAAATACATGCCGTTGGTTTTATTCTAGCCGTATAAAGTGCTCGCGGTAGTATTTGAGCTCATCGATCGACTCATGGATATCGGCCAGCGCCGTATGATTGCTGGCTTTCTTGAATCCATCGTACAGCTTGGGTCGCCAGCGGCGCGCCAGTTCCTTGAACACGCTGACATCGAGATTGCGATAATGGAAATAGGCTTCCAGTTTCGGCATGTAACGCGCCATGAAGCGACGATCCTGGCAAATCGAGTTTCCGCACATCGGGGATTTGTTGGCCGGAACGTACTGGCTGATAAACTCGATCATTTGCGCCTCTGCAGCCGCTTCATCCAGATTCGACGCCTTGACCTTGTCGATCAGGCCGGACTTGCCATGCGTTCCCTTGTTCCAGGCATCCATACCATCCAGCACGGCATCAGACTGGTGCACGACCAGTGCAGGCGACTCTGCCAGCACTTCCAGATTGCTGTCAGTGATCACCACCGCCAGTTCCAGGATCATGTCGGTCTCTGGCTGCAGGCCGCTCATCTCCATGTCGATCCAGATAAGATTATTGTTGTCTTGTGCCATAATGAACCTTCCAACGTACTTTAGCTTCAAAAGATTGTTGAGTTTAACCGAAAAACCCATGTCGATGACCGCCTTTGCCACCGTATTCCTCAGTTTGCTGATACTGACCACGCTGATCCGCCTTTGGCTTGGGCGCCGTCATATCGCTTATATCCAAGCGCACCGCGCTGCCGTTCCCTCGGCTTTTGCCGACACCATCAGCCTGGTCGCCCACCAGAAAGCAGCCGACTACTCCACGGCCAAAACCAGCCTGGTCATGACCGAAAGCGTCATCCAGGCGATCCTGCTGTTCGCCTTCACGCTCGGGGGCGGGCTGCAATGGATAGATGGCATATGGCGCGGCGTATTGCCGGACCATGAAATCCTGCGCGGTGCACTGGTCATACTTTCCGCATTCGTCGCCAGCACACTGATCGACATACCACTCGATTACTACAAAACCTTTGTTGTCGACGAACGTTTCGGCTTCAACAAAATGACGCGCGCCATGTTCTTTACCGATCTGGTAAAGCATGCCCTGGTCGGCCTGACTCTCGGAGCCCCGCTGGTATTCGCGGCTTTATGGCTGATGCTGGGCGCGGGTGAATGGTGGTGGCTATACCTGTGGCTGTTATGGTCCGGATTCAACCTGCTGATGCTGGCGATCTACCCCACCTTGATCGCCCCGCTCTTCAACAAATTCTCTCCGCTGACCGACGAAACCCTTAAGGCACGCATCGAAACCCTACTGACCCGCTGCGGTTTCAAGTCGCAGGGGCTGTTCGTGATGGATGGCTCTCGCCGCAGCAGCCACGGCAATGCCTACTTCACCGGATTTGGAACAGCCAAACGTGTGGTATTTTTCGATACCCTGCTGGACCGGCTCGAAGCCGACGAGATCGAAGCCGTACTGGCACACGAACTGGGCCATTTCAAGCACCGCCACGTGATCAAGCGGATTGCCCTGATGTTTATCGTCAGCTTTGCCGGCCTGGCGCTGCTTGGCTGGCTGATACACCAGGGCTGGTTCTACATCGGGCTTGGAGTGACCCAGCCAAGCAACTACATGGCACTACTGCTATTCCTGCTCACCAGCCCGGTGTTTACTTTCCTGTTTCGCCCGCTGCTTGCCGGCTATGCGCGCAAAAACGAATTCGAGGCGGACGCCTATGCCGCCCAGCATTCCAGTGCCCGCCACTTGGTAGAAGCCCTGGTCAAGCTTTATCGCGACAATGCTTCGACGCTGACGCCGGATCCGCTGCATTCGGCCTTCTATGACTCGCATCCACCGGCCAGCATCCGCATCGCAAAACTGGAATCGTCTTGAAGGAGTGAATACCGTGCGCATCCTGTTGACCAGCCTCATTACCGTCCTATCCTTGGCATCGCCCTTGGGGCATGCAGATCCTTTTGCCAAAGGCAATGCCACCCTCGGTAAAAAAATGCTGGAGCAGCACTGTATTTCCTGCCACGCCAGCAGCTTCGGCGGTGACGGTTCAGGCATCTACACGCGTGAAAACCGCAAGGTCAAGGATGCCAGCGCGCTGATCCAGCAAATTCGCACTTGCAACACCAATCTCGGCCTGAACTGGTTCGAGGATGAAGAGCTTAACGTCGCTCGCTATTTGAACGACACTTACTACAAGTTTGACAAGTAGGAAGAGCACGACTTCGCTTGCGTGAAGTCGTGCTCTTTTCTCAGCTACTGCCCTCCCGCTCCGTCGATGCGGCTGGGGTTGCCCGCCCCGGTACTGCCTGCATAGGCAGCCCAGGCAAGTTTGAACTCTTTCAGCGTCAACTTCCCATCGCGATTGGCATCCGCCTGCTTGAAGATGGGATCGAACCCGGGTAGCACCGTAGCATCCGTCTTGGATATATACCCTTTATTCCCATTGTCCAGTTTTGCAAAAACCGAATCTGCGGTTTCCTGATGACCAGGGACGACATTCGGCATCTCAGTAGAATCCGGCGGCATGCCGGGATCGGCGGCAATAGCCAAGCCCCCTGAAACAAGCATGATCCCCGCGCATAGAGCGCTCAGGGAAAAACGAGTCATCAAACGATTCGGATTCATGGTGTTTTCTCCTCTAGATTAAAATGGATTGGCATACGGGATCATCGATAATCCCGTATGAAGCCATTCAGCAATCGCCATGCCAGAATTAAATTCCATATAAATCAATAAATTAAACATTGGTCAATTATTCCCATCCCGATATCACGTCGCCGGACAACGACAATGTCATGCATGAAACTACAATGGAACGGCTAATCAAACCTCCCAGCCGCTGCCTGAACGTACACTCCACCTCTGTCTCCCGTTCCCGACGAGATCTCGAAAATCGGCAATAATGGCGCTATGCGAAACCAGCACCCCACAAATCCCGACCTCACACCCGGCCTGATCGTGGCCTCTTTCGGCAAGCGTTATGACATCGAGCTGAGGGATGGTCGGCTGATGAGCTGCGTCACGCGCGGGAAGAAAAGCGATCTCGCCTGTGGGGATCTGGTTGAGATTAAACCGACGTCCAAGACTGAAGGCGTGGTCGAAAACACATTGCCGCGATTCAGCCTGCTCTACCGCAGTAATGAATACCGCAAGAAATTACTCGCGGCTAACGTTACCCAGGTTGTCATCGTCCTGGCCGCCGTGCCCAGCTTTTATGAGGAATTACTGAACCGCTGCCTCATCGCCGCAGAGACCGCCGGCATACGTGCGTTGATCCTGCTGAACAAAAGCGACCTGCCTGAGACAGCGAATGCGCTGCAGCAATTGAAGCCATACGAATCCCTTGGCTATCCGGTGCTGGCGCTTTCTGCCAAACATGATGCTATGCAGCTGAAACCTTGGCTGCAGGGGCAAACCAGCATACTGGTAGGCCAATCCGGCATGGGAAAGTCCACCCTGGTCAACGCATTGCTGCCCGAAGCCAAGACGCGCACCCAGGACATCTCCGCAGTGCTCGACAGCGGCAAACACACGACGACTTCTGCGCGACTCTATCATCTGGATGCCGAGAGCCATTTAATCGATTCCCCCGGTTTGCAAGAGTTTGGTTTGAATCATCTTAGTTTCGACGCAATGGAACATGCATTCGTCGAATTCCGGCCATTTCTCGGTAAATGTCGTTTCAATAATTGCCGGCACGTCAAAGAACCTGGCTGCGCCGTCCTGAATGCCGCAAAAGATGGAAAGATCGCCGCCGCCAGAATACAGTCGTATCATAGACTGCTGACGGAACTGGGATGAACACGACCGCCTACATCAGCCATCCGGACACGCTGCTGCATGTCATGGACGGCTGGCATCCGGAATCACCTGCACGTATTACGGCTATCCGGGATGGTCTGGTTGCTGCGGGTATTTTCGGACGCCTGCAGACTTATGAAGCCCCGCTGGCAAGCGATGAACAGCTTGTGCGTGTGCATGCCCCGGAATACGTCCACCATATCCGCAATATCGCTCCGCCGGCAGGCATCGTCCGCCTCGACGCCGATACCGCCATGGGCCCCATGACACTATCTGCCGCGCTGCACGCTGCCGGAGCCGTCGTCAAGGCCGTCGACTGCGTGATCGGCGGCGCGGTACAGAACGCCTTCTGCTGCGTTCGCCCGCCCGGCCATCATGCAGGGATCGCCCACGCCGCCGGTTTCTGCATTTTCAACAATATCGCCGTCGGCATTGCTCATTCCATGGCCGTTTACGGGATCGAGCGCGCTGCGATTGTCGATTTCGATGTGCATCATGGCGATGGCTCGGAAGAGATATTCCGCAGCAACCCTCGCGTCATGCTGTGCTCGACGTTCCAGCATCCGTTTTATCCCTACCGCGGCGCGGATACGCGTACCGAGCGCATGATCAATGTGCCTTTGCCGGCGATGACGGATGGCAAGGGATTCCGGGCCGCGGTGGAGAAGGAATTTGCGCAGGCGCTGGACAGTTTCAAGCCACAAATGCTGTTTATCTCAGCCGGGTTCGACGCCCACGCGCAAGACCCGCTGGCGGAACTGCGGCTGGTGCGCGAGGATTATGTCTGGATCACCGAATTCATCATGGAAGTTGCCGACAAACATGCTTCCGGACGTATTGTATCCACGCTCGAAGGCGGCTATGACCTGCCGTCGCTTGCAGAAAGCGCGGTTGCGCATATAAGGACACTGGCGCGCCTTTAATCAGATACGCTACGTTCCGTCAACTGGCGGATGTGCCCGATGATATTTTCCGGTCCCAGCCGGTCAAGCAGTCCGGCTCGCCTCAGTTTTTCCAGCACGTTCGCCCGCACTTCACTCAACACCAGGCGGGTCTGCTTCTTCTTGCAGGTATCAAGCAAATCGCCAAGCGATTGCAAGCCGGTCGCATCAATAAAAGGCACTTGGCCCAGTCGCAACACCAGGACATCTGCATGGTTATGCACCGCCTCCAGAGCATTTTCCAACCGGTCGGCCGCACCGAAGAAAAACGGGCCTTCGATGGTGTACACGGCAGTCCCTGGAAGCAGCAAGAAATTGCCGTCAGCGACTTCCTCACGTAACTTCTCTGCCGATTGCTCGACAATGCTGACGGCTTCCGACATGCGTTTCATGAACAGCAGCGCCGCCAGCAATACGCCAATATTGACCGCCACGACAAGATCGCTGAAGAGCGTCAGAAAGAAAGTGATCAGCAGGACTGCAACGTCGGGCTTGGGCGCCCGGCTCAGCATATGCCAAAAACGATGCAGTTCACTCATGTTATAGGCAACGACAAACAGGATCGCCGATAGCGCGCACAGTGGAATGTGAATGGCCAACGGCGCAAGAATCAACACAGTCAGCAGCAAAATGACCGCGTGCACGATCCCGGCCAAGGGGCTCGTCGCGCCGTTGCGAATATTGGTGGCAGTGCGTGCGATCGCCCCTGTCGATGCGAAGCCGCCGAACAGCGGAGAGAAAATGTTGGCAATTCCCTGGCCGATCAGCTCCTGGTTCGAATCATGGCGAGTACCTGCCATGCCGTCAGCCACCACGGCGGACAACAACGATTCGATAGCGCCCAGCAGAGCAATCGTGAAGGCGGGCCCGATCAATTTCAGTACCTCGCTTAATGATACTGCCGGCACCTGGAAATGCGGCAAGGCCTGCGGTATGCCGCCAAAAGCTGTGCCGATAGTCGCGACGCCATCGAAATGGAAAAATCCCTGAATCGCAGCGGCAAAAATCATGGCCACCAACGGCGACGGAATCCGTTTGAACAAGCGCGGCGACAGCAGCAGAACAGCGAGCGACCCGAGCGCCAACAAAGTAGTCGGAAGGTGCAATCCGGGAAGCGCCTGCAACAGAAACCAGAGCTTCAGGTGAAACTGCTCCGCGCCTGTAATCGGGTGCAGGCCAAAAAAATCTTTCCATTGGCCGACCCAGATGATCACGGCAATACCGCTGGTGAAACCCACGATCACCGGGTCAGGAATGAATTTGATGACTCCGCCCAGCCTTGCCATGCCCATCAACAACAACATGATTCCAGCCATCAGCGTAGCCACCTGCAAACCTGCGATACCGTATTTCGCGGTAATGCCCGACAGAATAACGATGAACGCTCCGGTCGGTCCGGCGATCTGCATGCGGCTGCCGCCTAGTAGCGAAGTCAGTCCACCGGCGATGATCGCGGTATAGAGCCCCTGCTCCGGCTTCGCGCCAGACGCAATCGCAAACGCCATTGCCAGCGGCAATGCCACGATCGCGACAATGACACCCGCCAGCAGGTTATTCAGCCAATGCTGTTTGGATAGCAGTCCAGCACGCCCGGCTTCAACTATCGCGATCATGCATACCCCTGAAATAATTAATGGCTTGAATATACACCGAATCAGAAGCACATGGTGATGCTGCCGCTCAGACGATGCATGCGCGTCCTGCTATAATCCGCGCATGCAAATCACTACCCGCCTGGAATTCGATGCTGGCCATCGCATTCCCTGCCATAAAAGCCAGTGCCGCAATCTGCACGGGCACCGTTACGCCATCGAGATCACGCTTTCCGGCGACATCATTGAGCAGGAAGGAAGTTCGGATCAAGGCATGGTCATGGACTTTTCCGATGTCAAGGCGATTGCCCGTCAGGCGGTCGTCGACGTCTGGGATCATGCCTTCCTGGTCTACAAGGGCGACAGCACCGTGCGCAGCTTTCTTGAATCGCTTCCGGATCACAAGACCGTGATCATGGAACACGTCCCCACCGCCGAAAACATGGCGGCGGAAGCTTTCCGCATTCTGGATGCACTCTACCGGGATAGCTACGGCAACCACCTTCGTCTCGAACGGGTACGCCTGTTCGAAACGCCCAATAGCTGGGCGGATGCGTTGCGTCAGGATTAAGCGTCTTGCTCTGCGGCCTCGCCTTGCGGGCGGGGGGACCACAGGCTGGAGCCGCCAGCCGCCTTGTCGAGGCCCTTGAGATATTCCAAGTGGGCGGCCAGTTCGCTTTCATCCGCGTTCTGGATCAGCAGGGGCTGGCTGCGCACCGGCAATTCGATTGCAGAAACCGTCTGCTCGCCACCGACAACCTCCGACATCAGCAGGCTTTCCTGCCCGCGCGTCATCGCCAGATAGACATCCGCCAGCAATTCCGCATCCAGCAAGGCGCCGTGCAAGGTACGCGCCGAATTGTCGATACCGAAAGCCCGACATAAAGCATCCAGGTTGTTGCGCTGCCCCGGTCGCATCTCCTTGGCCATTTTGAGGGTATCGATCACGCCGGCACAGCAAGTGCCAAGTTTTGGCATGCCCAGCATGCCCAGTTCATGGTTGAGGAAGCCAACATCGAAGGGCGCGTTATGAATTACCAGTTCCCCTCCCGCGATGAAGTCGAGAAAGTCCTTCACTACTTCAGGAAAGCGCGGCTTGTCCTGCAGGAATTCCAGGCTGATACCATGGACCTGCTGCGCGCCGAGATCGATCTCACGGTCGGGATTCAGATACACGTGAAAATGATTGTTGGTCAAACGACGATTGACCACTTCCACAGCGGCGATTTCGATGATGCGGTGACCTTGCGCAGGATCCAGCCCGGTCGTTTCGGTATCGAGAAAAATCTGGCGCGTCATGGCCGCCCCATCGCTTCCGCAGCACCGCGGTTTGCAAGCGCATCGGCACGTTCGTTGCCGATATTGCCGGCATGTCCCTTGACCCAAACCCATTCGATGTCATGCTGGGCCGCCAACGTATCCAGCATCTTCCATAGATCATCATTCTTGACAGGCTTCTTGTCGGCAGTGCGCCAACCGCGCAATTTCCAGCCATGAATCCATTCGCTGATACCCTTCTGCACATACTGCGAGTCGGTATGCAGCCGCACCCGGCAATTGCGGTTCAAGGTTTCGAGCGCCCGAATGACTGCCAACAATTCCATGCGGTTGTTGGTAGTCTGCGGTTCGCCGCCGAACAGCTCCTTTTCCTTGCCACCATAGCTCAGCCATGCGCCCCAGCCGCCAGGACCCGGGTTGCCCTTACAGGCGCCATCGGCATAAATTTCCACCTTAGTTTCCATATTCATTTTTCTGACATTCTGTTTTTTGTGTCGGTTTGGGGATGAATGCCTGCGCCATGCGTGCACCGTTCCAGTTGGGGCGGATCAGACGCACTCCGTTCACGCGCTTTTTCGCGACCAGGAAATAGATTCCGCCCAGCATCGGCCACCAGCGGTCTCCGGCCCTGTCCATGAAGCGACAACGCTGCAGCCAGGCCTTGTTGCGTAGCGGCGGGACATAGCAGCCCATCTGCCCTGCAGCAATCTCGAAGCCAAGCAGCGCGAGCCAGTCCTTGATGCGCAGCAGGGGCATGAATTTCCCTTGCCAAGGCTGCATGCCGCGTTTGTCGAAAAGGCGTCGCGCGCCCCACAGACTAAGCGGATTGAAGCCGCTGACAATGAGATGGCCTTCCGGAACCAGAATGCGTTCAGCTTCGCGCAGTGTATCGTGCGGGTTATCGGAAAATTCCAGTGCATGGGGCAACAGCAGCAGATCGGCGCTGCTAGAGGCAAATGGCAGCTGCTCCGGCCGGCAGCGCAGGGCGATCTTGCCATTGATGGCCGCCTTGATACGGTATGGGATGCGGCAGTTGCGCAACAGATCGGCCTCGGGCATGCCCATTTGCACGGCATTGAAGCCGAAAATATCGGCCACAGCCTCGTCGAAAAGACGCTCTTCCTGCTCCAGAAGATACTCCCCCAAAGGGGTTTGCAGCCAGCTTTCTTCGGTGTATTTTGATGTCATGGCACCCATGTTCGAGGTTATTCCCATCCCCGCATTCCGGGACAACTATATCTGGCTATTGCGTCGCGGCGACCATGCAGCCGTCGTCGATCCAGGGGATGCTGCACCTGTCCTTCAGGTCTTGAAATCACGCGGGCTCCATCTCGATACCATCCTGGTAACCCATCATCACGACGACCATATCGGCGGCGTCCGGCAATTGCTGGATGCCTGCCCGGCCCAAGTCTATGCGCCACGCCAAGGGCGTTACGATTTCGCGCACCAAGCAGTAGGCGAAGACGATCGCATTCAGTTACCAGAGCTTGAGCTGGAATTGAGTGTACTCGAAACCCCCGGCCATACGCTGGACCACGTGGTTTATTATGGCGCAAATTCCCTGTTCTGTGGCGATACGCTATTCGGCTGCGGCTGCGGTCGCTTGTTCGAAGGCAGCTGCCAGCAGTTGTTCGATTCTCTGCATCGCCTTGCGGAACTGCCTCCGGATACCCTGGTCTATTGTGCGCATGAATATACGCTGCATAACATCCATTTCGCACGCACGCTCGATCCCGATAACCCATTGCTCGCCCAGCGTGAAGTCGAAACCGAGCGGCGTCTCGAGCGCGGACAAGCCAGCCTGCCCAGCACCATCGGGCTGGAACTTGCCACCAATCCGTTTTTTCGCTGTGATGATGTCGCCGTTGCTTCCTCGGCGAGACGCTTCTCGACCGACAGTTCGGGCGACCCAGTCTCGGTATTCTGCACGATCAGAAACCTGAGAAACTCTTTCTAACCAATTGAAAAAACAAGGGCAATCGCTTGACGCACCACAGCGTTAGCGGATAGCATTGCTGGAATTTTTGGCCTTACCAGAGACACGCTACATGGTTGTTAAAAATCTACTGAAACTGGCCCTGCTCACGCTCCCCTTGTATTTCCCCGCTTACGCCGACACCAATCTTGCCGGCGACGTCATCACCACCCTTGACGAACCTAGCGACACACCGATACTGGACAGCCTGCAACCGGATGCGTTGCCTCCGCTGCAGGACTATACCTCCGACAGCAATGACTCCAGCGACACCGACCTCTGGCAACGCATCAAAAGCGGCTATGCGATGCAGGATCTGCAATCGCCCTACACTTCCGTCCACGAATCCTGGTACGCATCCCGCCCCGACTATGTCAAACGCATGATTGGCCGTAGCCAGAAGTATTTGTACCACGTCGTCGAAGAAGTCCAGAAGCGCGGCATGCCGACCGAAATCGCGTTGCTGCCCATGGTCGAGAGCGCATTCAACCCCCAAGCCTACTCCCGCAGCCATGCGTCGGGTATCTGGCAGTTCGTGCCGTCCACCGGCAAGAACTTCGGCCTGAAACAGACTTGGTGGGTCGACAACCGGCGTGACATCATGGCCGCTACCGACGCGGCACTGGATTACCTGCAGAAACTGCACGTGATGTTCGGCACATGGGAACTGGCTCTGGCGGCCTACAATGCCGGCGAAGGCACTGTCATGCGCGCCATCGAACGCAACCGCAGGAACGGCCTGCCGACGGACTATCAAAGCCTGCGGCTGCCACCGGAAACCCAGAACTATGTGCCCAAGCTGCAAGCGGTTAAAAACATCGTGAGCCACCCCGAGCAGTTCGGCCTCAATCTTCAGCCTATCGCCAACAAACCGTATTTCACTACGGTGAGCGCCCCCAAGCAGATTGATGTCGATGTCGCGGTGAAGCTGGCAGGGATTTCCAAGGATGAATTCGTTGCGCTGAATCCAGAGTACAACCGCCCCGTACTCACTTCAACCGGAAAAACCCACGACATCCTGCTGCCTGTCGATGCGGCAGACACCTTTACCACAAACCTGGCATCGTATGACAAGCCCTTGGTTACATGGCAAAGTTACTATGCCAAGCGCGGCGAACGCCTGGAAACCATTGCCCGGAAATTCGGCGCATCCGTGAACGAATTGCGCGAAGTAAATGACCTGCAGGAACAGGGCAAACTCAAGTCCGCGCGCCAACTCATGGTCCCGCTGCAAAGCGAATCGCCAGAAGAAATCTTTACGGCAGAAGACTTTACGAGCAACCCAGAGGAGCAGGCTACCACCGCTTCGTTTGCAACCAAACGGCATCTGGTCAAACGTGGCGAAACCTTGTCCACTGTCGCCAAGCGCTATGGCGTTACCAGCAAGGAGTTGATGACGCTCAATCACCTGAAATCAGCCAAGGTCCGTAAAGGACAAGTGTTGCTTGTGCAAACCGAGGTCGCGTCAACGGCCTCTTCCAAGAAACCGGTTGCCGCAAAGGCGATTGCCGCAAAAACCCATTATGTGGTGCGGCGAGGCGACACCTTGTACAGCATTGCTCGCAAATTTGATGTCAGCACTGCGGATCTCAAGCGCTGGAACAAGCTGGACAGTGGTCACCTGGTTCCGGGGCGGAGACTCAATATCCAGAATCCGGACGCCGCATAATCGCAGCCGCCACGCGCATGCCAAGCCTGTCCCGAGTCACCGGACTGCTAGTCCTTCTTGCCTTAACGCTGCTGCTCAGTGCCTGCAATCATAGCCAGCCATCTGCCGAGGTGGATTATGACAAACACTACACGGTTCAGTACGGCGGGACCCTGATCGATGCCATGAGCGGAGAGCCTAGCGGGCTGATCCCGATGATCGCGGGAGAGTCCGCCTCCTCGACTATTGCAGCCAACATCTTCAATGCACTGCTCAAATACGACAAGAATCTCGATCTTGAGGGCGAACTGGCGCAATCCTGGACAGTCTCGCCCGACCAGAGAACCATCACATTCCGACTCAAACCGGGCATGCAATGGGCTGACGGTCAGCCCCTGACCAGCAGCGATGTCCTGTTCACCTGGAAACTGGTAACGGACGACCACACCCGCACGCCCTACGGGGCCGATTACAAGCTGGTGGTCCAAGCCGAGGCGCCCGACCCGCTGACTTTCCGCGTTACCTACGGGCAGCCCTACGCCCCGGCACTCGACTCCTGGGCCGGTCTGCAAATCCTGCCGGAGCACATACTCAAGGGGCAGGATATCAATACCACTGCGTTCGCCCGCCATCCCATCGGCAGCAACTACTACCAGCTTGCTGAATGGAAGGATGGCGAGCGTATCGTGCTGACGCGCAATGCAAGAGCAACGCAAGGGCAAGCCCGCATCGACAAGCTGGTTTCGCGCTTCATCCCCGACCCTGCTTCGCAGTTCCTGGAACTGATGGCGGACAATATCGACACCATGAGCCTGAGTCCGATCCAGTACGCACGCATCTTCCCCGCTCGACCCGACCTGACCAAAAAAATTGGCCTGTACAAAGAACTGGGAAACGCCTATACCTATCTCGGCTTCAACCTGAAGCACAAACCTTTCGACGACAAGCGCGTGCGCCAGGCCATCAACTATGCAATCGATAAACAGGAGCTGATCGACGGCGTACTGCTGGGCCTGGGCGAACCGGTATCCTCGCCCTACAAACCTGGCACACGCTGGTCCAACCCCGACCTGCACCCCTACCCCTACGATCCGGCCAAGGCACGCGCCCTGTTGCGCGAAGCAGGTTACGAGGATCACGATGGTGATGGCATCCTGGATCGCGATGGCAAACCGCTCGCCTTTGAAATCCTGACCAACCAGAACAAGCAGAGGGAAATGAGCGCCGTGCTCATCCAACGCCGTTTGAAGGAAATCGGGATAGCCGTCAACATTCGCGTGCTGGAATGGGCAAGCTTTATCGGTCGCTTTATCAAAACCGGCGAATTCGACGCCGTGGTGCTGGGATGGAGCCTCTCGCTCGACCCCGACCAATACAGTATCTGGCATTCATCCCAGCAGGCGCCCGGGCAATTCAATTTCATCGGCTATAGCAATCCGGAGGTCGACCGCCTGCTAGAACAAGGGCGACTCGAACTGGATACGGAAAAGCGCATGAAAATCTATCACCAGTTTGCCAAGGTGCTGCTCGACGACAGCCCCGTCGTCTATCTCTATGCTGGCTACGGCTTGTCTGCGATACATAAGCGCGTGAAAGGCATCGCCGATCCGGCACCACCCGCCGGAATCGGTTACAACAGTTATGAGTGGTATATCCCCGAACAACTGCGCCGCACGGAGATTTCCGCGCAATGATCCGCTATCTGTTGCAACGCCTGTTCTGGATGGTGCCATTGCTGGTCGGCATCAGCCTGATTTCCTTCCTCATCATGCATCTCGCACCGGGCGATATCACCACCACGGAAGCAGGCTTCAACCCCAAGGCCAGTGAAGAATCCAGACAGAAGCTGCGCCAGCTCTACCATCTGGATGAACCCTTGATCGTCCAGTACGGCCTATGGCTCAAACGCATGGCCACGCTGGACTTCGGGGAATCCTTCGCCAGTCATCAGCGCCCGGTGTTCTGGCAGAAGAAAGATGAACATGGCAATGTCAAGCCAGGCATGATTCAGGAGGCGTTGCCGGTCACACTTATGATCAACGTGCTGAGCCTGTTACTCATCATGGCGGTTGCCCTGCCATTGGGGGTGATTTCCGCGCTTTACCGGAATCGGCCTCCCGATCGGGTTATCACCATATTCGTATTCGTAGGTTTCGCCGTGCCGGGCTTCTGGCTCGCACTCATCCTCATGTATTGGCTCGGAGTGGCGCACAATTGGCTGCCGATCTCCGGCCTGCATAGCTTGGGCTACGAGCACCTCGGCAACCTGGCAAAACTCTGGGATCTGATAAGGCATCTTGCCATTCCGGTGTTCATTTCCGCCTTGAGCGGTCTGGCCGGTATCTCACTGTTCGTACGCAACGGCATGCTGGACGTACTGCATCAGGACTACATCACGACGGCACGCGCCAAGGGGCTGCCGGAAAATACCGTGCTCTATCGCCATGCCCTGCGCAATGCCTTGCTGCCGCTGATCACCCTGCTGGGGTTATCGATTCCCGGCCTTATCGGCGGCTCGGTCATCGCGGAATCGCTATTCGCCATCCCCGGGATGGGCAAGCTATTCTACGATGCCGTGCTGATGCGCGATTTCCCTGTCATCATGGGCATACTCACCATAGGCGCTGCACTCACGCTGCTCGGCAACCTGCTCGCCGACTTGGCATATGCCTGGGCTGATCCGCGTGTCCGCCGGGGATTGACGCAATGAAACAGGCCTGGGCCAACCCGCTGACCCGCTGGGGATTCGTCATTATCGCCAGCGTGCTTCTGCTGGCTGTATTCGCACCTTGGATTGCGCCTTTCGACCCGGATGCGATTGATGTCAAAGCCATCCTGCTTGCGCCATCCCCCACTCACTGGATGGGCACTGATGCGCTCGGGCGCGACGTCTTCTCGCGGATGCTGTTCGGTGCGCGCATCTCGCTGCTGGTCGGTTTCGTCGCGGTCGGGATCGCCACTGCCATCGGCGTCGTACTGGGTGCCATCTCCGGCTATTACCGCGGCTGGGTCGACATCGTCATCATGCGACTCGTCGACGTAATGCTGTCGATTCCGACATTTTTCCTTATCTTGGCGGTCATCGCATTTCTCACACCGTCCATCTGGAACATCATGATCGTTATCGGCTTGACCTCATGGATGGGAGTTACGCGCTTGGTACGCGCCGAATTCCTGAGTTTACGCGAACGTGAATTCGTACTGGCTTCGGCCACACTCGGCGCCCGAGATCATCGCCTTATTTTTCGCCATTTGCTTCCCAATAGCCTTACGCCCATCATCGTCAGTTCGGTGTTGGGCGTGGCCAGCGCAGTGCTGGTGGAATCGGGGCTCAGTTTTCTCGGCCTCGGTGTACAGCCACCGCAGGCATCCTGGGGGAACATTCTCACCGACGGAAAGGAATATATCCAGTTCGCCTGGTGGCTTTCCCTCTTCCCCGGCGTCGCAATTCTGCTGACGGTGTTGGGTTATAATCTGCTGGGAGAAGGGCTGCGCGACGCGCTGGACCCGAGAACCAACGGAAAAGGAAGGAATTAAATGGGATTTCTCAACGGCAAGCGCGCTCTGATTGTCGGTTTACTTAGCAACCGTTCCATTGCCTACGGCATCGCGGAAGCCATGAAACGTGAAGGAGCCGAACTCGCCTTCACTTACCAGACGGAAAAATTCGAGGACCGCGTCGGCAAGCTTGCCGCCGAGTTCGGTTCCGATATCGTCCTGCCCTGTGACGTCGCGGACGATGCCCAGATTGAAGCCATGTTTTCCCGCCTCAGCGAGCGCTGGGACGGCCTCGACATCATCGTGCATTCGGTCGCCTTTGTACCCAAAGTCGCACTGTCCGGTGACTACCTGGATTCGACGACACGGGAGTATTTCCAGATTGCGCATGACATCAGTTCCTATAGCTTTCTGGCACTGGCCAAGGCCGGATTGCCGATGATGGAGGGCCGCAACGGCGCCCTGCTGACGCTGAGCTACCTGGGCGCCGAACGCACCATGCCCAATTACAACGTCATGGGCGTTGCCAAAGCCAGCCTTGAGGCGAACGTGCGTTACATGGCGCAAAGCCTCGGCCCGCGCGGCATTCGGGTAAATGCGGTTTCCGCAGGCCCGATCAAGACCTTGGCGGCCTCCGGCATTGCCGGCTTCGACAAGATGATGGATTTCAACGAAAAGCACGCTCCGCTGCGTCGCAACGTAACCATCGAAGAAGTTGGCAACGTCTCGGCTTTCCTCTGCAGCGATCTTGCCAGCGGTGTCACTGGTGAAATTACCTATGTCGACGGCGGCATGAACACCACCGCAGCGGGTTCCGTCGAGGCCATGGTTTCCGCCTGAGGTGGCTGACTCTCCTATCCCCGACCTTCCTGTGCGGGAGTTTCAATTTACCGCACAGGACTTTCAGCGGATACGGAAACTGATATACGAGCACGCCGGCATCAACCTTACCGATGCCAAAACGGATATGGTGTACAGCCGCCTCGGGCGTCGCCTGCGGGCAACCGGGCTTTCCACTTTCCGCGAGTATCTTGCTTTGCTTGAAAGCAATAATGCCAGCGAATGGGAAGCTTTCGTCAACAGCCTGACCACCAACCTGACTTCATTCTTTCGCGAAGCTCATCACTTCCCGATTCTTGCCGACCATATACGTAAAATTCGAACCCGGGGCCAGATCACCCTCTGGTGCAGCGCGGCATCTACTGGCGAAGAAGCCTATAGCATGGCGATGACCATGGTAGATGTGTATGGCAGCTTCAACCCGCCAGTACGGATACTGGCCAGCGACCTGGATACGCAGGTGCTGAAAAAAGCTGAAACCGGCATTTACCCGAAGGATAGACTGGAAAAACTCAACCCGGAATTGGTGCAGCGCTTTTTTGTCCCGGTTGACGGGGATGCATCGCAAATGCAGATTCGTAAGGAATTGCGCGCGCTAATCACATTTCGCAAACTGAATCTTCTGGATGCCCAGTGGCCGATACGCGGCCCATTCGAGGCCGTTTTCTGCCGCAATGTCATGATCTATTTCGACAAACAGACCCAACAGAAGATATTGCGAAAATTCGTTCCCGTCATGCGCTCCGATGCCTTGTTGTTCGCGGGGCATTCGGAAAGCTTTCAGCACGCTGCCGACTTGTTTCGCATCCAAGGACGTACGGTATACAACATCGCCGAAAGTGCGCGGCATCTTGCTGTAGCTCTCGCATGAGCATCGGCTACGAACACATTCTGGTAATCGGTGCTTCCACCGGAGGGACTGAAGCATTAAAGGATGTGCTCATGAACTTTCCGGCCCAGTGCCCCGGTATCGTCATTACACAGCACATGCCAGAAGGCTTCACCAAATCCTTCGCCGCTCGCCTCGACGGTCTGTGCAAAATTGAGGTCAAGGAGGCTGAGCATGGGGATGTCGTCAAGGCCGGGCATGCCTATATCGCGCCAGGGCACTCTCACCTCTTGCTGGCGAGGCAGGGCAGCCAATATGTATGCGAATTGTCCTCGGCTGAACCGGTAAACCGGCACCGACCATCAGTCGATGTGCTATTTCGATCCGCCGCGAAAGCCGCCGGAAGTAACGCCATAGGCATCATCCTGACAGGAATGGGAAAGGATGGCGCTCGCGGCATGAAAGAAATGCATGACGCAGGCGCATACACCCTTGCGCAGAACGAAGCCTCCTGTATCGTCTTCGGCATGCCGAAGCAAGCCATCGCAGAAGGAGGCGTCGACGAAGTGATCCCTTTGCACGATATTGCTCAGCGCGTGATGGCGCGTCTTGCTGTGGTCAGAAGGCAAGCCAGCTAGGCCATTCAAAAAACAAAAAGGCGGATATCCCGCCTTCTTGTCTTGGTTCCCAAACTATTAAACTATTGCGACTGACTGCCGCTTCCCATCAGCCGCTGATTAAGGGAAATGTCTGCCTTATCCCGAAGGGAAACCAGATACGCGTTGGAGAACTCCTCCGTCAATGCAGTCTGCATTTCACCGCGCAGCAGATTCTTCTCGTCTTCATCTTCGACAGTCTGGCTGTCGACCTTGCTGACGCGAATCAGCGTATACCCATTTTGCCCGTTATCCACGGCGCCATAGGCAGGAAGCGTGTCGGCATTGATTCGGAACGCCTGCTTCATTACGGCATCGGTTAAGCCTTGCGCATTTTTCCTATCGATAATCACGTCCGGGATCCAGTCCAGTGGATAGCCTGCATCCTTGCCCATGCGCAAGGCTTCCATGACTTGCTTGCCCTTCTTCACCGCCATCGCCAAGGCTTGCTCGTGCTTAAGGAAGTCCTCGATCGCCGGGCCGACTTCGGTCAGGCTCCTCTGCGCGACGGGCTTGTAATCCACTACGCGCGCCGACAGCAGCGTATTCGGCCCAATTTCGATCGCTTCGGTATTGCGCTTGTCTTTCAAAATCTCATCGGAAAACACGGACGTCGCCAATTTCTCGCTCTTGAAGAACTTCGCCAGATCGGCACGACTCATCCAGCCGCTGGTTTGCACCTGGAGCCCGAAAGCTTTGGCCGCTGGCTCCAGACTGTCGGATTGCTCATACACCATATTGCTGAAGGTTTCAGCCTGTTCGGCAAATTTAGTACGTGATTTCTGGTACATCAGTTCCGCACGGATTTTTGGCTTTACCGCGTCAAAAGACTGCCCTTGCCCCTCGATTCCGGTCAGCTTGATGATATGGTAGCCAAACTGGGTCTCGACCAGATCGCTGATGGCACCGGGCGCCATGCTGAATACCGCGTCCTCGAATGGCTTCACCATCATGCCGCGCCCAAACGTCCCCAGATCCCCGCCATTCTTGGCTGAGCCTGGATCTTGCGAATACTTCTTGGCCAACTCTGAAAATTTCTCAGGATGCTTGCGAACTTCGGCCAGGACTTCTTCCGCCTTGTCGTGCGCGGCTTTTTTACTGGCTTCGTCCGTCTTCCCGCCGAAACCGATCAGAATGTGACTCGCGCGACGCTGCTCGTCGCCTTGAAACTGGGCGGCGTTTTCGTCGTAATATTTTCGCGCCTCGTCATCGGACACCTGCATGCCTGCAATCAGGTTATTTGCGGAAAATGTGAGGTACTCCACCTTCACCTGCTCCGGCACGCGGAACTTATCCTTGTTCTTATCATAGTAGGTTTTTACGTCGCTTTCGCTGACCTTCACCTGCGGGAGAAAATCGCTGGCATTGACGTCAGCCACGCTGACCGTGCGCTGCTGGCGATCCACACGCACAGCATTCTCAAACACGGCATTCGGGACGAATGCCGCTGCTGCAACCCCGTCCTTCACCTGCTGTACCAGCAGTTCGCCACGCATGCGGGCTTCAAACTGACTCGGAAGCAGATTGTTCTGCATCAGGACGGAGTCGTAAGCCTCCTGGGAAAACTTACCGTCCTTCTGGAATTCGGGCAACGTGACGATGAACTTGCTTAGAGACTCATCCGAAAGCGCAAAATGCTCATGCTTGACGGTTGCATTCAGCAACTTGGCAAAAATCAGCTTGTTCAGAATGGATTGCTTGACTTCCGGGCTATCCAGCAACGCCTGGTCGACCTTGCCTTCGGATTGCATCTGGTTGCGCAGATTGCGCATCGCATTCTCGTATTCCTGCACGGTAACGTTGCTACCGTCCACCTTTGCGACCGCGACACCAGAACCAGCTTTCTGCATATACGAATCAATGCCCCACAACGCAAACGGCACAGTGATCAGCACAAGAATCAATTTGGCCAGCCAGCCTTTGGAATGCTCTCGGAATGTTTCAAGCATGACAGAACTCTCTTAAAGGTACGGGACGCCCGGACAATCGCAAACTTTGTCCAAGCCAAGGTTGAAAAAGGCTTGACTATACCATAGACGCCAAGGGTCTTGGAGAGAGAACAGAAAAACAAAACGGCGAGCCTAAGCTCGCCGTTTGTTGTCAGTGGCGGAGTGGACGGGACTCGAACCCGCGACCCCCGGCGTGACAGGCCGGTATTCTAACCAACTGAACTACCACTCCTAAATCGGGTACTACTTTTCGGTATTTTCTGGTGGGTGCTGACGGGATCGAACCGCCGACATTCGCCTTGTAAGGGCGACGCTCTACCAGCTGAGCTAAGCACCCTTGCCTACCGAACAAAGACCGCTAGTTTACAGCATCCTTGAGTGCTTTGCCAGCTCTAAATTTCGGCGAATTCGCGGCCTTGATCTTGATGGTAGCGCCGGTGCGGGGATTCCGGCCGCTGCGCGCAGCTCGCTTTCCTACATAAAATGTGCCAAATCCAATCAGGGTAACAAGATCCCCTTTTTTCAGAGCTTTGGCGATTGCAGCAGTAGTGGCATCCAACGAACGTCCAGCAGCAGCCTTGGAGAGACCTGCATCCTTGGCGATTTGATCAATCAGTTCAGACTTGTTCACGAGCAATCCCCTTTCGACATTATTTGAAAAGACAGGATAACCACCCCTGTACACCGCTTTATAGCAAGCTGGAAAAGCCCATGTCAAGCCTTTCCAACCAACCAGAACAGCTTATTGACGCCCTCTTCTGACCGTCTCAGTGAGTCACCACAACTGTGGTATCCGTATTCGCCTCGCCCTTCTTCAGCTCTGCCGCCTGTTCTGACTCGGCAGCCAGTTGCGGCATGCGCTCCAAAGCGATCTCAAGCACCTGATCTATCCATTTAACCGGGTGGATATCAAGGCGATTTTTAATGTTGTCCGGAATATCCGCCAGATCCTTGACGTTCTGTTCGGGAATCATCACCGTCTTGATTCCGCCGCGATGTGCTGCCAGCAGCTTTTCCTTCAACCCGCCGATCGGCAGCACTTCGCCGCGCAACGTGATCTCGCCGGTCATTGCGACATCGGCCCGCACAGGAATACCGGTCAAAACCGAGACCAGTGCCGTGCACATGGCAATCCCGGCACTCGGGCCATCCTTAGGCGTGGCACCTTCTGGCAAATGGATGTGGATATCGTTCTTTTCGTAGAAGTCCTCATTGATCCCCAGACGCTTGGCCCGGCTACGCACTACGCTCATCGCCGCCTGGATGGACTCCTGCATCACGTCACCCAACTTGCCGGTGGTAATGGTTTTACCCTTGCCCGGCATGAGTACGGTCTCGATCGTCAGCAGTTCGCCGCCGACTTCCGTCCATGCGAGACCGGTAACCTGCCCCACCTGATTCTCTTTGCTGGCGACACCAAAATCATAGCGCTGCACCCCCAGATACTTGTCCAGATTACGCGGCGTGACAGTCACTTTGCGCGGCGCGCCTGCTCTTGCCTTGGCCTTTCCCGTGAGTAGCTCCTTCACAACTTTTCGGCAAATTTTGGAAATTTCGCGATCCAGATTCCGCACCCCAGCCTCGCGCGTGTAATAACGCACGATATCGCGTACGGTATTTTCCGAGATATTGATCTCCGCTTCCTTTAGCCCATGCGTCTTGAGCTGCTTGGGCAGCAGGTAATTCATCGCGATATTGACCTTCTCGTCTTCGGTATATCCGGCCAATCGAATGACTTCCATACGATCCAGCAAGGCAGGAGGAATGTTGAGCGAATTCGAAGTTGCTACAAACATGACATCCGATAGGTCATACTCGACCTCGACGTAATGATCGACAAAAGTGTGATTCTGCTCGGGATCAAGCACTTCCAGCAAAGCCGAAGACGGGTCGCCGCGGAAATCCTGCCCCATCTTATCGACCTCATCCAGCAGGAACAGCGGATTCTTCACACCGACCTTGCTCATGCTTTGCAACACCTTGCCCGGCATCGAGCCGATATAGGTGCGGCGATGTCCGCGAATCTCGGATTCATCGCGCACACCGCCCAGGGCCATGCGGATGAATTTCCGGTTCACCGCCTTTGCAATGCTCTGCCCAAGGGAGGTTTTGCCAACGCCGGGCGGACCAACCAGACACAGGATAGGTGCTTTCAGTTTGTCTACACGCTGCTGCACGGCAAGGTATTCGACGATGCGCTCCTTGACCTTTTCCAAGCCATAATGGTCGGCATCCAGAATCTTTTCCGCTTCCTGCAGATCCTTGCTGATCTTGGTTTTTTTCTTCCAGGGTAATGCGACGAGAGTCTCGATGTAATTGCGCACCACTGTTGCCTCGGCTGACATCGGCGACATCATCTTGAGCTTTTTCAATTCGCTCTGGACTTTAATCAGCGCCTCCTTCGGCATGTGCGCAGCCTTGATGCGCTTTTCCAACTCCTCGATGTCGGCATTCTCGTCCTGCTCGCCGAGTTCCTTCTGAATCGCCTTCACCTGCTCGTTCAGGTAGTACTCGCGCTGGCTTTTTTCCATCTGGCGTTTGACGCGGCCACGGATGCGCTTTTCCACCTGCAAGATGTCAATTTCGGCTTCCAGCAAGCCCAGAAGATGCTCAAGCCGCTTACCGACGTCGAACATCTCCAGAATTTCCTGCTTTTCTTCCAGCTTGAGGGTCAGATGCGCGGTAATCGTATCCGCCAAGCGCCCGCCATCGTCGATCGTGGCCAGTGAGGTCAGAATTTCCGGCGGAATTTTCTTATGCAGTTTGACGTACTGATCAAACTGGGTGAACACCGTGCGCATCAGCGCCTGGATTTCATTGTCGCCGCCGCCTTCCGGTTCGACACGTTCAACCTTGGCAAGGAAGCAGTCCTCAACCTCGAAGAACTCCTTCACCTTGGCACGATAAACACCCTCCACCAGCACCTTGACGGTCCCATCGGGCAGCTTCAGCATCTGCAACACGGTTGCCACCGTGCCGACATCGTAAAGATCCTCAGGCTGCGGCTCGTCGTTATTGGGCGACTTCTGGGCCACCAGCAGGATTTGCTTGTTCTGCTCTGATGCGATCTCCAATGCCTTGACCGATTTGGATCGCCCGACAAACAAGGGAATGACCAGATGCGGGTAAACGACGACATCGCGCAATGGCAGCAACGGCAGTGAGTCAGGATCTGCGGAGATGACGGGGACTGTATTTTCTGTCATGGACGGACTTTCGCTGTAGGCTTGCCCGGCGAATGCCGGGCGTCAGTACACAAATGGGGACAAATCGGCGCACTTCAAGAGCACGCCGTTGTGACGGGCAATCAGCTGGCGGATTCTGCCGCACGCGGTTGATCGGAATACATCAGCAGCGGCGGCGTTTCTCCACGAACGACGCCTTCATCCACGACGACCTTGCTCAGGTTCGTCATCGACGGCAAGTCAAACATGATCTCGATCAAAGAGTGTTCCAGAATCGAGCGCAGGCCTCGCGCACCGGTCTTGCGTTCCAAGGCCTTTTTCGCGACCAGACGCAGTGCTGCTTCGCGGAATTCGAGCTCGACGCCTTCCATCTTGAACAGCTTGATGTACTGTTTGGTAAGTGCGTTCTTCGGCTCGACCAGAATCTTCATCAAGGCCGCCTCGTCCAGCGACTCCAGCGTTGCTACAGCCGGCAGGCGTCCGACGAATTCCGGAATCAAGCCGAACTTGATCAGATCTTCCGGCTCCACTTCACGCAGCACTTCGCCGACGGCACGTGCATCTTCCTTGCTCTTCACTTCTGCGCCGAAACCAATGCCGCCCTTCTCCGAGCGGCGTCGTATTACCTTTTCCAGGCCATCGAAAGCGCCACCACAAATGAACAGGATGTTGGTGGTATCCAGTTGCACGAATTCCTGATTCGGGTGCTTGCGCCCGCCTTGTGGGGGAATGGAGGCAACCGTACCTTCAATAAGCTTGAGCAGGGCCTGTTGCACGCCCTCACCGGAAACGTCACGGGTAATCGATGGATTGTCGGACTTGCGGGAAATCTTGTCGATTTCATCGATATACACAATGCCGCGCTGCGCCTTCTCGACGTCATAGTCGCATTTCTGCAGCAGCTTCTGCATGATATTCTCGACGTCCTCACCCACGTAGCCCGCCTCGGTCAACGTGGTCGCATCGGCAATCACGAAGGGAACATCAAGCAGACGCGCCAGCGTCTGAGCTAGCAAAGTCTTGCCGGAACCCGTCGGCCCGATCAGGAGGATGTTGGTCTTGGCGATTTCGACATCATCCTTCTGGCCGCTTTGACCAAGGCGCTTGTAGTGATTATAGACAGCGACCGAGAGTATCTTCTTGGCAGGAGTCTGCCCGATCACGTACTGATCGAGGATCGCACAGATTTCCTTAGGCGTCGGCAGGTTGCCGCCGCGAGGCTTGAGACCGTTCTCGTCCTGCACTTCCTCACGGATGATATCGTTGCACAAGTCAACGCATTCATCACAGATGAACACGGAAGGACCGGCGATCAGTTTGCGCACTTCGTGCTGGCTCTTGCCACAGAACGAGCAATAAAGCAGCTTTTCACCTTCCGATTTACTGGTCATGACGGCTCCCGCTCCTTGCTATTTACGATCATATCTTATGCGGCCTCGACGCGGCTTGCAATCACCTTGTCCACCAATCCGTACTTCACCGACTGCTCGGCGCTCATGAAATTGTCACGATCCGTATCGCGCTCGACAGCCTCGATCGACTGTCCGGTCTGCGTTGCAAGAATTTCGTTCAGACGCTGACGTAGAAACAGGATTTCCTTGGCATGGATTTCGATATCCGACGCCTGCCCTTGGAACCCGCCGAGCGGCTGGTGGATCATCACGCGCGAGTTTGGGAGGCAGTAACGTTTGCCTTTCGCTCCTGCCGTCAGCAGCAAAGCGCCCATGCTGGCAGCCTGACCAATGCACAGCGTGCTGACGTCCGGCTTGATAAATTGCATCGTGTCGTAGATAGCCATCCCTGCCGTCACGGAACCGCCGGGAGAGTTGATGTACAGGGAAATATCCTTGTCCGGGTTTTCCGCTTCCAGAAATAGCAATTGCGCAACAACCAGATTGGCCGTCATGTCGTTGACCGGCCCCACCAGGAAAATCACTCGCTCCTTGAGCAGGCGAGAATAGATATCGTAGGCGCGCTCGCCACGACCGCTCTGCTCGATCACCATCGGGATATAACCGAGGCCTTGCGGCTCCCACTGGCTCTGCATTGTTATCATTTCGCATTCCCCATCAATTCATCGAACGCCATGGCCTTGTCAGAAACCTTGGCGCGTTCGAGCACCCAAGCCACTACGTTTTCCTCGGTTGCCAAGCCCATCGGCTCATCCAGGCGTTGCGGATCATCGTAATACCAGCGAACCACCTGCTCAGGTTGCTCGAAGCTCTTGGCAAATTCGTCGACCATCGCACGCACTTGTTCCGGCGTCGCATGCAGCGAATTCTTGTTCACCACCTCTGCCAGAATCAAACGCAGATGCACGTTGCGGCGCGCCTGCTCATCAAACATTGCCGGCTCCAGATTCACCTGTTCCAGATCAATGCCACGTTGCTGCAGATTGTTGCGTGCCCCCTGCATCAATCGACCGACTTCCATTTCCAGCAAGGCACGTGGAAGCTCGATCGCGGCTGCACCGATCAACGCCTTGAACACTTGATCCTTAAGCAATGAGCGTACCCGCTTGCTCACCTCCTGCTCCAGGCTGTCCTTGATATCGGCACGCATTTTCTCGACGTCGCCGTTTTCAACACCCAGGCTTTTCGCAAATTCAGCATCGACTTCCGGCAATTTACCTTGAGCAACGCTATTAACGGTAACCTCATAAGACACTGTCTTACCCGCCAGCTGCGGGCTCGGGTTGTCTTGCGCATAAGTGATATCGAATTGCTTGGTCACCCCCGCCTTGGCACCGATGATGTTGTCATCGAACTCGGCAATACGGCCATCCTCGCCCAGGATGAGGTCGATGCCTTCACCTTGGGTGCTTTCAACCTCTTGGCCGTCAATTGCCGCGCGGAAAACGACATTGACCTTGTCGCCCTTCTTGGCGGCGCGCTTCACCGGCTCGTAGGTCATGCGTTGCTTTTGCAGCACGGCGATGGTCTTGTCGATGTCCGCATCGGTCACGCTCCATACCGGACGCTCGATCTCGCTGGAGCCAAGGTCGCCCAAAGCAACCTCGGGAAACACCTCAAAGGTTGCCACAAATTCGAAGTTACCTTCGGTGTCGGCACTGGGTTTCTGCTCAATATTAGGAAAACCGGCTACGCGCAGCTTATTCTCTTCGACAGCTTCGGTGAAACTGCGTTCTACCGTGCTGGAGAGCACCTCATCAAATACCTGGGGACCGTAGTTCTTCTGGATCAGGTTCATCGGTACCTTGCCCGGGCGGAACCCCGGCATTTTCGCCGTGCGCGCCAAACGGCCGAGTCGTTGACCGACTTCCTCTTCAATAGGCCCCATCGGAACCGACACCGTCATGCGACGTTGCAAAGTGCTCAGGGTTTCCACGGTTGCTTGCATAGCTTAATCCTTAGTTCAATAATCATCTGGTGCGAAAGGAGAGACTCGAACTCTCACGCCTTGCGGCGCTGGAAC
>CAMLDQ010000013.1 GCA_946478965.1 uncultured Methylobacillus sp.
CCGATCACCTGGAAAACCTGCGCGCCTACTGCCGCCATGTGCACGACGTGCAGCCGGAGCAGGCCGAGATGATCGGCATCGACACCGATGGTTTCGACATCAGAGCCGATGGCGCGCTGCGGCGCTTCACGTTCGATGCGCCTATCATCGATGCATTGCAGGCGCGCACAGCCCTGGTCGCCCTCGCCCAAGCCTGCCGCGCATGACCGTCATCCTGCGCGCTGCGGCCAGCGCAAGCCTGATCGCGCTCATCCTGCTGTGCCTGGCTTGGGAAGGCTGGCTTGCACCTTTACGACCCGGCGGGACGTTGCTGATCCTGAAAGCCGCTCCTTTACTACTGCCGTTGTTCGGCATCCTGCGCGGGCGACGCTACACCTACCAATGGTCGTCGATGTTCATTCTCTTGTATTTCACCGAAGGCGTGGTGCGCGCATGGTCTGACCATGGGCTTTCATCCTTCCTGGCTACCGCGGAAACTCTCCTGACGCTCATTTTTTTCGGCTGCGCCATCAGCTTTGCCCGCATGACGGCACCTCAAAAGCCCTTACCCGATTAGCATAACTCCTTGTTGCAAAATTCATTTGCCTCAAAAAAACTGATGTGCTAGCGTTAACCCCAAGCATGTTCCAGTGACTGGCTGGATCATGTCAGCATGGTGTGTGTATTCGTTCTTGCATAACAACACCAAGAAAAGAAAAACACCATATGGGCAAAACCGGCACTTCCATAGGCGGGAGACCGCATGTCCGCATATTGCGGGACGTAGAGGCCAAGCAAAGCCCTGGCCGCGGGATGGCTGTATGTTCGCAAACGCCGTTGCCTGGCTACGCCCCCTCACCCACTCACCGAACCTTTTGCGGTACTAAGCCATGCCGGCGCTCCTGGTCTTTACGCTGAACGACTGGAGATGCGCGCTCCCGCTGGCCGCCGTGGCCGCAACCCACCGCGCCGTCGCCGTCACCGCATTGCCTGGTGCGCCAGATAAGGTCATGGGCATCATCAATGTCCGCGGCACTGTGCTCCCCGCCATTGATCTGCGCACTTGTTTCGGATTTGCAAGACAACCGCTTTCACCTAACCAGCATATTGTCCTTGGCCGTACATCCCGCCGCCCTGTCGCGCTGATCGTCGACGGAATATCGGGCGTCATCGAATGCGCGCAGGACGCGGTTGCCGCGGCTGACGACGTCCTGCCCGGGCTGGAGTCGGTCGAAGGCGTCGTCAAGCTTGAGGATGGCATGGTGCTGATACACGATCTCGACCGTTTCCTCTCGCTTGAAGAGGCTGCCGAACTCGATCACGCAATGGAGGATATCTAGCCATGGCCCATGCGGACCCGGATACCTTGCTGCTGCAGTTCAGCGAATTTCTATCGCGCAAGATCGGATTGCACTTCCCGCCCACGCGCTGCAACGATCTTTTGCGCGGCATGGAACACGCGGCGCGCGAACTGGGTTACTCGAATATACAGACCTGCATGCAGGGCTTGATGAAGGCCTCCATACATAAGAAGGAAATCGAAACGCTGGCCAAGCATCTCAGCATAGGCGAAACCTACTTTTTCCGTGAGCGCCAGGTGTTCGACATTCTGCAGAATCACGTACTGCCCCCGTTGATCCGGACGCGCCGCCAATCGGGACAATATCTCAGGATCTGGAGCGCCGGCTGTGCCAGCGGGGAAGAAGCCTATTCGCTGGCCATCCTGCTACAGCGCATGATCCCTGACTTCCAGCGATGGAACATCCTCATCCTGGCCACCGACATCAATCCGCAGGTATTGGAAAAAGCAGCCACAGGCATCTATGGAAGCTGGTCGTTCCGCAGCGCACCGTCCTGGCTGCAGAAAGAATATTTCACCCCTGCGGGAAAAGACCGGTATGAGATTGATACTTCCGTGCGGCACATGGTGACCTTTTCCTACCTCAACCTGGCGGAAGATGCCTTTCCCTCTCTGGCCAACAACACCAACGCGATGGATCTCGTGTTTTGCCGCAACGTGCTCATGTATTTCGAAACCTCGCTGGCGGGCGAAGTGCTCAAGAAACACCATCAAGCCTTGGTCGATGGCGGCTGGCTGGTCGTCAGCCCCTCGGAAATTGCGCCTACCTATTTTGCGAATTTTGCTGCCGTACATTTCCCCGACGCCATCCTGCACCAGAAAAACCCGGAGACAACGACTCCAGCCCATCGGGACATGCCTCAGCAACACGATGTGGTGCCGACAGAAAGACGTCTTCACGACCGCCGCCCTCCCCCCGCCCGGCGGACTGCGCGTCCCAAACCGGAACCGGCCCGCGCCCAGCCGCATCCCGATTTCCAGCATGCACAAGCGCTCTACCATCAAGGGCACTATGTGAGAGCCATTGAGGAAACCACCCGGTTCCTCGCGCAGGATCGAACCAATGTGGATGCGATGACGCTGATGGTACGCCTGCAAGCCAACCAGGGCGCCTTGTCGGAAGCGCTGCTCTGGTGCGAAAAAATCATCGCCCTCAATCGACTGAATCCGATCGGCCACTACTTGCGTGCCGCGATCCTGATGGAACATGGCCGCATGGAAGAGGCCATGCTGGCCTACAAGCGCACGCTCTATCTGGATCAGGATTTCGTGGTTGCCCATTTCGCGCTGGGCAACCTCTTTCGTCGCCAGAAGCGGCCGCGCGAGGCCGGCAAGCATTTCGAAAATGCCTTGCAGTTGCTGCATCGGCATGAAGACGACGATGTCCTGCCCGAGTCCGACGGCATCACTGCCGGCAGGCTGGCGGAAATCATACGTCACGACATGGCGCAGAGGAACGAGATGGCATGAGTCCGGTCGAGAAGAAAACAAACAAGACGCCGCCAAAACGGACACGCAGGCAATCCGGCACTTCCACACCGCAAGCAGAGGTGCCGGCGCCTCAGGATACCTGGGATCAAATCCTGCAATCGCGCGCGCGCGAACTGGCCCGGCCACTGAAAGAGGATGAGAATACCGAGACCATCGAAGTCGTGATTTTCCGGCTTGCTTTCGAGATCTATGGAATCGCCACTTCGCATGTCCGCGAAGTACATCCGCTCAAGGATTTGACGCCTTTGCCCTGCACACCGCCTTTCGTCACCGGGATCATCAACGTACGCGGCCAGGTAATGTCGGTCATCGACCTGAAGAAATTTTTCGAGCTGCCCGACCAAGGCATCACCGATCTCAACAAGGCCGTCATTATTTCCGACGGCGACATGGAATTCGGCATCCTGGCGGATGCCATCGTCGATGTGCACAACATCCCATTGCAGGAGCTGCAAACCTCTTTACCAAGCCTGACCGGCATCCGCAATGACTATCTTCTGGGCGTCGCGCCGGATGGGCTGGTGGTTCTGGATGCCGGCAAACTGCTGAGTAACAGCGACCTCATCGTGCATGAAGAAGTGTCCTGAAAACACAAATACTGAAGCGCCCTGGCCAAAGGAGTGAGCGCCATTAACAAGGAGCACTCAACATGAAATTTTCTATCGGCTTAAAGCTCTGGATAACATTCATTTCCATCCTGCTCGCGCTCGTAGCTGTCGGCAGCCTCGGTTACTTCAACACCATGAAACTGACTGAAACCGCCAGTTGGGTCAATCATACGCATCAAGTGCTCGGCAGTTTGGAAAAGCTCCTTTCCATGCTGAAGGACGCGGAAACCGGCCAACGCGGCTATATCATCACCGGCGAAGAGCAGTATTTGGGCCCCTATCAGGAAGCCGTAAGCAATGTCGACAGGCAACTGAAGAACATCAAGAAACTGACAGCAGACAACCCAATCCAACAACAGCATCTGGAAACGATCACCCCCCTCGTGCAGAGCAAGCTGGATGAGCTCAAGGAAAGCATATCCCTGCGCCGGAACAAGGGGATGGAAGCTGCGCGAGCCGTTGTACTCAAGAACACGGGCAAGGCGCACATGGACAAGATCAGAACGGTTGTGCAGGAAATGGAGAGCGAGGAGAGCGGCTTACTGAGCCTGCGTAATGAGGAAGCCAGAACCAGTGCGCAAACCACCCTGAGATCGATCATCATAGGCTCGCTGCTTGCCTGCGCTCTGGTTATCGGCGCGAGCCTGTTTCTTACCCAGCATATTTCCAGGCCGCTTACCGAGATTGCAAACGTCGCCGAACGCATCGCTTCTGGAGATTTGTCGGAGAATCTGGCCCCCAGCCAGCGAACGGATGAAGTGGGCGCATTGATGCGCGCATTTTCCCGCATGCTTCAATCGTTGCGAGAAATGGCCGACATTGCCCAGCAGATTGCCTCAGGCAACCTCGCTGTGCAGGTAAAACCGCAGTCCGAGAAGGATATCCTGGGGACGGCATTCGCCACCATGGCCAACAACCTCAGCAAGCTTACGCTGGAAATCCGCGACAGTATTGCCGTGCTGACCTCGTCCTCGACCGAAATTCTCGCGACGACGACGCAGGTGGCCTCCAGCGCGGCGGAAGCGGCGACGGCAGTAAGCCAGACCACCACCACGGTGGAAGAAGTGAAGCAGACTGTGCAGGTGGCCAGCCAAAAGGCCAAGGCAGTCTCCGACGGCGCCCAGCAAACCGCTCAAGTATCTCAGGCTGGGCGTGAGGCGGTAGATCAGATGATCGTTGGCATGAATCGTATCCGTCAGCAAACGGCATCCACCGCCAGCAGTATTGCCCGACTGGGCGAGCAAAGCCAGGCAATCAGTGAAATCATCGCCTCCGTCAATGACCTGGCCGAGCAATCCAACCTGCTCGCCGTCAACGCTGCAATAGAAGCGGCCAAAGCCGGCGAGCACGGCAAAGGCTTTGCTGTCGTGGCGCAGGAAATCAAAAGCCTGGCGGAACAATCCAAACAGGCCACAACCCAGGTGCGCATACTGCTGGGCGACATCCAGAAAGCGACCGGGGAAGCGGTGATGGCAACCGAGCTGAATGGTAAGGCAGTAGAAGATGGCGCAAGGCAGTCCGAGGCAGCAGTCGAATCCATCCAGATGCTGGCCGAGAGCATTGCCGAATCGGCTCAGGCCGCAGTGCAAATTGCGGCCTCCAGCCAACAGCAGCTTGTCGGCATGGACCAAGTGGCACTGGCCATGGAAAACATCAAGCAGGCCAGTGCGCAGAACATGGCCGGCACCCGGCAAGCAGAAACCGCCGCGAAGAACTTGCACGAAATGGGGCTCAAACTGGAGTCGCTGGTAGACCGCTATCAGGTCTGACTAACCACAAAGCTTGCAAAGGAATAAGCCATGACCATACCCAGAAAAATCATCGGCGGCTACGCCACACTGCTCGCCTTGTTTCTGCTGGTCGCCCTAGGGGCATTTTCCGTTTTCCAGACCGTGCAGAAGTCTTACGAACATTATCTGTCGCAAACGCATGCCGTGCTCACCGGATTTAGCGATCTCAGGTTCGCTGCCAGCGAGGAAGTCCGTCACTATCGCGGCTTGTTCCTGTTTCCAGACCAGCAGCAGACCTTCGTACCCAATCTGGCGGAAGATGTGCAGGCATTTCATGGTGCACTTGGAAAACTGCGCAGCACCACCGCCGTCCAAGATACGGCAGCACTGGACGAAATAGAACAAATTCATGCCAGGCTGGCGCAGTCCATCGAACGCGCAATTGCACTTGTCCGGCGTGGAAAAACCGCTGATGCCATTGCCATGAGCGAAGCCGAAATGTTGCCTCAAGCACAACTCCTCACCAACAAGGCCGAACAATTCCGCGATGCACAACTGGCACTCATCGCCGAGCAGCGTCATAGTCTGGAGAGCTCGATCAATCGGCTCATGGCCGGAATCTTGCTGGCCACAGTTGTCGGCTTCCTGTTTGGCCTTGCTTCCAGCATCTACCTCAGCCGCTCCATTACGCGCCAGTTGCGGGAAACCATTCAACAGCTGACGACGGCTGCGGCTGAAATTCTGGCAACGACCACGCAGGTAGCTTCCAGCACAGCGGAAACCGCCACGGCAGTCAGCCAGACCACGACCACCGTCGAGGAAGTCAAACAGACCGTGCAGGTCGCCAGCCAGAAAGCCAAGCAGGTATCCAACAGCGCGCAGCAGACCGAGCAAACATCCAACTCCGGAAAACAAGCGCTCGAGGACATGATGGCCGGCATGCAACGCATCCGGCAACAGACCGCTTCCACTGCGGAGATCATCTCCAGATTGAATGAACAGAGCCAGGTCATAGGCGAAATCATCGCCTCCGTCAACGATCTCGCCGAGCAATCCAACCTGCTGGCGGTCAACGCCGCCATCGAAGCGGCCAAGGCCGGTGAATTCGGCAAGGGCTTCGCGGTAGTCGCGCAAGAGATCAAAAGCCTGGCAGAGCAATCCAAACAGGCCACAACCCAGGTGCGTTCCATACTGGGCGATACCCAGAAAGCCACCAGTGCCGCCGTCATGGCGACCGACCTCAACAGCAAGGCCGTGGAGGAAGGCATCCGTCAGGCAGAGTCGGCCAGTACGACGATCATTGTGCTGGGCGAGAGCATAGGCGAGTCCGCACAGGCGGCCTTGCAGATTGCCGCCTCCGGCCAGCAGCAGATGGTCGGCATGGATCAGGTGGCCATGGCAATGGAAAACATCAAGCAGGCCAGCGCCCAGAATATGGCCGGGACCAAGCAGGCCGAAATAGCCGCAAAAAACCTGCACGAGGTGGGTATCGCCCTGCAGTCGCTGGTAGGGAACGTCCGAACGTAAGCTTCAGAAGGAGATCACATGTTCGCATACCGCAAGGCCGCCGGATTCTTCGGGTTCTTTTCTTCAAGCAACCAGGCGCTGTTCCGCAACATCGTCGAATCCGCCCCCAACGCGATCGTGCTGGTCGACCAGGACGGGCGGATCACCCTGGTCAACGCCCAGACCGAAAAGCTGTTCGACTACCCGCGTACGGAACTGCTCGGCCAGCCTATAGAACGGCTGGTACCGGAGCGTTTCCGCGCCGCCCACCCTGGTCATCGCATGGCGTTCTTCGCGCATCCCAGCGCCCGCGCCATGGGCGTAGGACGCGACCTGTTCGGTCTGCGCAGGGACGGCCGCGAGTTTCCCATCGAAATCGGCCTCAACCCCATTCAAGGTAATACCGGGCCTATGGTACTGGCCAGCATTATTGATCTTACCGAGCGCAAGCGCAGCGAAGAACTCTTCCGGCTGGTCGTCGAATCCGCTCCGAATGCGATGATCATGGCCAATCGAGGCGGCCATATCACGCTGGTGAACACCCAGACGGAAAAGCTGTTCGGCTATCCGCGCAAGGAACTGATCGGCCAAGCCATCGAGCTGCTGGTACCGGAACGTTTCCGCGCTGCCCACCCTGCCCACCGCACGGCCTTCTTCGCCTCACCCAGCATGCGCTCCATGGGCGCCGGACGCGATCTGTTCGGCCTGCACAGGGAGGGGCGCGAATTCCCGATCGAAATAGGCCTGACCCCGATCCAGGACGAAAGCGGGGCCATGGTATTGGCCAGCATTATCGATATCACCGAGCGCAAGCGCGCCGAGCAAGGCATACGCCTGCTGATGAAACAGATCCAGGAGACCTCGGGCGTACTGACTGCATCCACCAGCGAAATTCTGGAAACGGCCAGCCAGGTCGCTGCCGGTTCGGCGGAAACGGCCTCGGCGGTCAGCCAGACCACTTCGACCGTGGAAGAGATCAAACAGACAGCACAGGTAGCCACGGAAAAATCCCAGCATGTCTCCGATACCGCGCAGCGGGCCGCATCGATTTCTCAGGATGGAAGGCAGGCGGTCCAGGAATCCATCGAAGCAATGCAGCATATCCAGAAGCAGATGGAGTCGATTGCCGAGAACATTATCCGCCTCTCGGAGCAAGGCCAGGCCATCGGCGAGATCATCGCCACAGTCAACGACCTGGCCGAACAATCCAACCTGCTGGCCGTCAATGCCGCCATCGAAGCGGCCAAGGCCGGCGAACATGGCAAGGGGTTTTCCGTAGTCGCCCAGGAAGTAAAAAGCCTGGCTGCGCAATCCAAGCAGGCTACGGCCCAGGTGCGCTCCATCCTGGGCGATATCCAGAAGGCCACAAGCAAGGCCGTCATGTCCACGGAACAGGGCAGCAAGGCGGTGGATTCCGGCGTCAAGCTGTCGCAACGGGTGGAGGAAGCCATCGCGGTGCTATCCAACAGCGTCGAAGAAGCCGCACAGGCGGCCATGCAGATCGCCGTGTCAGCGCGCCAGCAGTTGGTCGGACTGGATCAGGCCGTACTGGCGATACGCAGCATAAGCCAAGCCAGCCAGCTGAACACGGAAAGTGCAAGAAAATCCGAGACCGTCGCACACAAGCTGCATGAACTGAGCCTCACATTGAAGAACATGCTGGAGCAGGGTGAACGATGACCGAGCAGGAAAACGAATTTCTGCAGCGCCTGCTGGCTACCTTCAAGGTAGAAGCGCAGGAACATATCGACACCCTTTTTGCAGGGCTCGCAGAACTCGAACAGGTGTCTGATGCGCATCAGCGTCACGGCATTGTCGAGACCATGTTCCGTGAAGCGCATAGCCTGAAAGGCGCGGCACGTTCCGTTGGACTGACCCCTGTAGAAAGTGCCTGTCAGGGGCTGGAGAGCCTGTTCGCCGCCCTGAAACGGCAAGGGATGCCACCGTCGGCTGCGGAAATCGACCAGATTCATCAAACACTGGCCCAGCTGGGGGTATTGCTGGCCCTGCCCCGCCCCGAAGCATCCTCGTCGTCGCCCCTTGCTTCCGCCCCGGCTACGGAACCGGCCGTTGCATCTCCCGTCAATGCCCCTCCCCCGGTGAGCGCGACGCGGCCGTCGGCTTCGACGCAAACGACAGCGAAGGAAAAAACTGCCTCCGCAAGCACTGTGCGCATCGCCACCGACAAGCTGGATGCCATTTTCCTGCAAACGGAGGAGTTGCTGTCCGCCAAGATCATGGCCCAGCAGCACAAGCAGGAACTGCAAGACCTGCTATCCAATGCAGCGGCGTGGCGTAAGGACTGGAACAATTTAATTGCGCACCACCCCGAGTTTTATGCCATTGCAGCCAGCCAACCCCAATGGCAGGAGTTGATGGAACGCAATACCCGCTTCATCAAGGACCTGATCCTGCGGCTGGGTTCCATGGCCAAAACGGCGGATCTGGATCAGCGCATGCTAGGCCGCATGGTGGACGACCTGCTGGAGGACACGAAGAAAGCACTGATGTTGCCCTTCTCCACGCTGACGGAAACCTTTCCTCGCCTGGTACGCGACCTGTGCAAAAGCAGCGGCAAGGATATCGCGCTGGAAATCCGCGGGGGCGAACTAGAAGCCGACCGCCGCATCCTGGAAGCCATCAAGGACCCGCTCATCCACCTGATCCGGAATTGCGTCGACCACGGCATCGAAAAACCCGAACAGCGGAGTCAGTACGGCAAGCCAGCACGCGGCAGCATCACAATCGAATTCCATCCGCGTAGCGGAAACCGCGTCGAAATCACGATCGCGGACGATGGTGCCGGCATCGACACAAGCAAGGTCAAAACGACTGCCGCGCGCATGGGGCTGCTGGATGAAACCGCGGCCGCATCGCTGGAAGAGCCAGCAATATTGGAGCTCATCTATCAATCCGGATTGTCGACCAGCTCCATCCTCACGGAAATCTCCGGTCGCGGCCTGGGGCTTGCCATCGTGCGGGAAAAAATAGACAAGCTCGGCGGCACTATCGCGATCAGCACACAAGCCGGCCTTGGCACTCGCTTCTGCATCTCGCTGCCGCTGACGCTTGCCACCTACCGCGGCATCGGCGTGCGGATCGGCGACCAAACCTTGGTCCTGCCGACCAGCAACGTCGTGCAAACCTTGCGTATCGCCCGGGATCAGGTGCGCACGGTGGAAAACCACGCGACGATCCACATCAACGGAGAAACGCTCGCGCTGGCCTGGCTGGCGGACACCCTGGAGCTGGCCAGACAAGCGCAGGAAGAAAGCGTTTTTCTGCAGATCGTGATCCTGGCTTCCGCCGGGAAACGCATGGCTTTCGCCGTGGATGAGGTGCTGAGTGAGCAGGAAGTCCTGGTCAAGAGCCTGGGAAAACAGCTCTCCCGCGTGCGCAACATCGCGGCGGCGACCATTCTAGGCTCGGGCAAGGCGGTGCCGGTATTGAATGTGGTCGACCTGATGAAATCCGCGACCAAACCCACCCGCGCTCATGCCATACCAATCTCCGAAGAAGGTGCACCCGCAGAGCGCTCGGTGCTGGTGGTGGAAGACTCGATCACCGCGCGCAGCCTGCTCAAGGGCATTCTGGAAATGGCCGGCTACCGCGTGACCACCGCCGTCGATGGCATCGACGGCCTTACCCAGTTGCGTAGCGGCAGCTTCGATGCTGTCGTCTCCGACGTGGAAATGCCGCGCATGGACGGCTTTGAGCTGACCGCAAAAATTCGCAGCGACAAGAAGCTGGCCGAATTGCCGGTAGTGCTGGTCACCTCGCTGGATTCGCGCGAAGACCGGGAGCGTGGCATCGATGTCGGGGCCAACGCCTACATCGTCAAACGCAGTTTCGAGCAGAGCAATCTGATCGAGGTTGTAGGCCGTCTCATCTGAGAGAAATGACATGATTGCCACCACCTCCACACGCTTGCCCAGACCGCCGATCAGGCTGCTGGTGGTGGAGGATTCGCCTTCAGTACGCGAGTTCCTGCTCTATCTCTTCGCTTCAGACCAGGAGATCCGCGTCATCGGCACTGCAAGCAATGGCGAAGAAGCCCTGGAAGCCGTCAAGCAGCACAAGCCCGATGTCATCACCATGGATTTGCACATGCCGAAAATGGATGGCTATGAGGCTACCCGTCTCATCATGCAAAACTTCCCGACCCCCATCGTCATCGTTACCGGCAGTGCCTCTGCGGGCACCCAGAAAACGCTGCTCTCGGCGCTGGAAGCCGGTGCGCTGGCCGTCATCAAGCGGCCGGCGGGCATTGGCCTGCCGGACCACGCCGCGCACGTGCGTGAATTGATCCAGACCGTCAAGCTGATGTCCGAAATCAAGGTGGTCAAACGCTGGGCGCGCCGCGACAGCGCATCCGAGAAGCAGGAAAAGTCACTTCAGCAGCACGAGTTCACCGCTGGCAGACCATCCTCGCCGCGCCGGCTGGTGGCCATGGGTTCGTCCACCGGCGGACCGCTGGTGCTGCAACAGATCTTGTCCGGGCTATCCAGAAACTACCCCTTGCCGCTGGTGATCGTACAGCACATTGCGAACGGCTTTACCACGGGGTTTGCCGAGTGGCTGGGCCAATCCACCGGATTTCCATGCCGGGTTGCGGAGAACGGCGATGTCATGCGCGCGGGGCAGGCTTACATTGCGCCCAACGGCTACCAGGCCGAAGTGGATAAACGCGGGCAAATCCTGCTGAAAAAAGGCGACGGCGAACATGGCCATTGCCCGTCCGTCTCCTCGCTGTTCCGCTCCGTTGCCGCTGCTTACGGTGCCGATGCCATCGGCGTCATTCTCACAGGCATGGGCAAGGATGGCTCTGCAGAGCTGGGATTGATGCATGACAAGGGCGCACTGACCATCGCTCAGGACAAGGAAAGTTCCGTGGTGCACGGCATGCCGGGAGAAGCCATCCTGCTGGGGGCCGTGTCGTATGTACTATCCCCGGAAAAAATCGCGGTTGCACTCAACCGTGCCGCAGGACTCGCATAGGAGAAGGCGATGCCGACAGAACAAGGACAGGAAGCAACGAGGCAAAATGTGGAAATCCTCATCGTCGAAGACAGTCCGACCCAAGCCGCCCATCTTCAATACTTGCTGGAGCGCAATCACTTCAAGGTAATCGCCGCGAAAAACGGCAAGGAAGCGCTTGCCCACCTTGCCCGCTCCCACCCCCAGCTCATCATCAGCGACGTCGTGATGCCGGAGATGGGGGGCTACGAACTATGCCACGCGGTCAAATCGAACCCGGACCTGGAAAATATCCCGCTCATCCTGGTCACTTCGCTCGCCGATGTGCAGGACGTGCTGCAGGGCCTGGATTCCGGTGCGGACAACTTCATTCGCAAGCCGTACGACGAGAAATATCTGCTGTCGCGCATCGATTACCTGCTGATGAACCGGAGTATCCGGCAGAACCAGAAAATGCAGATGGGGATGGAAATCTACCTGCTGGGGAAAAAGCATTTCGTCACTGCCGAACGCCAGCAGATTCTCGACCTGCTGATTTCAACTTACGAAGAGGCCATCCGGGTTAAGGAAGACCTCGAAGCCAGGCAGCAGGAACTGACCCTGGCCGCATTGTACGAACACACGCACGGCGAAGTATTGCGCCTGTTCAACGCCACCTTCGACCGTGCGGAAATCCTGCGCGGCATGCTGGATATCCTGGCGCGCAATCATCCGTTTCCCGTGTCGGCGATCTACTCCTTCGACGACTGGAGCGGCATGTACAAGGAGGAAGTCAGCCATACCTCGCCGGCCGCACTCCACATTGAACTCAGCATAGACAAGTCCATCATCGCCGAAGCCGCGCAGGAAAACCGGGCCACGGTTTTGCATGATCATGAAGACCACACCCGGATGTTGCAGAGCAGCGCCGAACTGCCTTTCCGTCCCGCTTGCATCTTCGTGTGCCCCGTGAAATACCAGGACAAGCGCCTGGCAGTTCTGGTAATCGTTTCCGGGCGCGCGTTCAACGACCGCGACCAGACCTTCGTTGAACGTCTGGCAGCGCAACTCGGGGTCGCCCTGCAGAACATCCGCCAGTATGACGATTTGCGCTTGCTGGCTGAACAGCTGCGTTTGCGCAGCGAGGAAATCTCGGCAAAAAACCTGCAGTTGGAAGAAGCGAACCGCATGAAATCGGAATTCCTCGCCAATATGTCGCACGAGCTGCGTACGCCGCTCAATGCCATCATCGGCTTCTCCGAGGTGCTGCGCGACGGACTTGTGGGCGAACTGGCCGCACAGCAACGCGAGTATATCGCCGACATTTTCGAAAGCGGCAAGCACCTGCTGTCGCTGATCAACGATGTCCTGGACCTGTCCAAGATCGAAGCCGGAAAGATGGCCCTGGAAGGCGAGTTCACGGAAGTCTCGGCTTTATTGCAGAACAGCCTGAGCATTGTCAAGGAGCGGGCATCCACGCATCGCATCAAGCTTAAAACCGATATCGCCGACGAGCTTGGCCATGCCTGGCTGGACCCACGCAAAGTCAAGCAGATTCTCTACAACCTGCTTTCCAACGCCATCAAGTTCACGCCGGAGAATGGCACGGTCACATTGCGGGCAACTCTCACCGACCGGCAGAGCATCCTCGCGCGCAAGGAAGAGCGTCCGGAAATGCATACGCCGCTGCCCATCTCGGCCGTGCCTTTGCTGGAAATTTCCGTCAGCGATACCGGTATCGGCATTTCAGCTGCGGACATGGCACGCCTGTTCCAGCCTTTCGTACAACTCGACAGCTCATTGTCGCGCCGATTCGAGGGCACCGGCCTGGGCCTGGTCATGATCAAGAAACTGACCGACCTGCACGGAGGTGCCGTGTCGGTCGCCAGCCTGCAGGGGAGTGGCAGCACCTTCACCATCTGGCTGCCTTACCACAACGCCCCGGAGGCCGATGCCGCGTCCCAAGCTGCATCCGGCACCGCACCGGAAAAGCCACTGATCGACAGCACCTCGCCTCTGGTGCTGGTCATCGAGGATGAAGCCGATGCCGCCGATCTCATCCGGCTGCAACTGGAACACGACGGCTGCCGGGTCCTATGCGCCCCTTCCGCCGAGGAAGCCCTGGCCATGCTCGCGAATGAGCCGCGCCCCGACCTGATCACGCTTGATATTCTGCTGCCCGGCCTGGATGGCTGGGATTTCCTGTCCCACATCAAGACGGATGCCAATCTGGCACATATCCCGGTCGTCATCGTGTCCATCGTCGCCGACAGCAGCAAGGGGATATCGCTGGGCGCCGCCCAGGTCCTGCAAAAACCCATTTCCATCGCCGACCTCGAACAGGCCCTGAACAACATCGGTTTCATGAATCAAAAGAGCGCAATCACCGTGCTGGTGGTGGACGACGACCCCATGGCGGTGGAAATCGTGGCCACCCATCTGAATTTTATCGGCTGCACCGTACTGCGCGCTTACAGCGGCGCAGAAGGCCTGCAGATGGCGAAAAACCGGCATCCCGATCTGATCATCCTGGACCTGGTCATGCCGGGCATCAACGGTTTCGAGGTCGTGGAGGAATTGAAGGCGGAAAGTGGAACGGCCTCCATCCCGATCATTGTCCTGTCTTCCAGGCATCTGACAGTGGAAGATCTGAAAACCCTGAACGGCCAGGTTCTGCAGGTAATGGAAAAATCGAAATTCAATCACGGAAACTTCATTAGCGAAGTGCATCGCGCATTGGGCAAGAAATGGCCAACATCCTGATCATCGAGGACAACCCGCAAAACATGAAACTGGCGGTTTTCCTGCTGGAAAACGCCGGGCATCAGGTGCTGCAGGCGACCAACGCCATGTCCGGGATCATCCTCGCGCAAAGCCAGCGCCCCGACCTGATCCTGATGGACATCCAGTTGCCGGGGGTGGATGGATTGGAGGCAACACGCCAGCTGAAAAGGAGTCCCGATACTCGGGACATCAAGATCTATGCCCTGACCGCGTTTGCAATGAAGGGTGATGAGGAAAAAATGCGCGCAGCCGGCTGCGACGGTTATATTGCCAAGCCCATCCGCTACCAGGCGTTTCTTGAAACGATCGCATCCGCAGTATCCGGGGCATCGCCCTCGCAGAAAAATGAAAAAAAGGAACAGCGATGATGGATGATCTCGAGAAAATCATACAGGCGGCCGACAACCTCGCAAACGGCGACCTGCAAGTGCGCACCGGCATCCCACATACCAACAGCCCCACAGGGCATCTTGCCGACGCCATCGACAGCATGGCGGAGAATATGCTGGCCTACCGACGTCATATCGAGCAGATTACCCGCCAGTACCGGCGCAGCATTCATGCCCACCGTACGTTGAGCGCCAGCAACCGGGCCCTGCTGCGCGCCACCGACGAAGCCTCCGAGCTGCGCGAAGTGTGCAGGCTGTTGGTGGAGGTCGGCAATTATCCCTTTGCCTGGATCGGCTATGCGCAGTATGACGCAAAAAAATCCATTCGCCCGGTGGCCCATTTCGGCGTGGACGGCAGTTTTCTCGAAGAGCTCGACCTCACCTGGGACGAAACCGGCTTGGGCCTGGGCGCTGTCGGTAGCGCAATACGGACCGGTTTGCCCGTCATCGCGCAGGAATCCGGGGATGAAAACCCGGGCATGCTGCGCTGGCGGCGGATCGCACACCTGCACGGATTCACCTCGGTGCTCGGTCTGCCGTTACGCATCAACGGACAAGTGGCTGGCGCCGTCGGCATCTGCGCCGAAGATGCGGAAGCCTTCAACGACAAGGACGAGGTCCGTCTGCTCGAGGAGACCGTGGACGATCTCGCTTTTGCCATTGAGACCCTGCGTGCACGCCAACGCCAGCATGAAACCGAAGAGGCCTATCGCCGGATCAGCCGCCAGAATGCACTCATCTTGGAATCGGCGGCGGAAGGCATCTACGGGCTCGATGCGCAAGGCCTGATCAATTTCATCAACCCTGCCGCCGCCGCGATGCTGGGCTATGACAAGGACGAACTGCTCGGCTGCAACGCCCACGATACATTCCATCATTCCTGGCCGGACGGTTCGCCTTACCGCACCGAGGATTGCCCTATCCTTCTGGTCATAGCTTCCGGCAACGCGGCGCACAAAAAGCATGAAACCTTCTGGCACCGCGATGGCACACCCATTCCGGTGGAGATTTCCAGCTCCCCCATTATCGAAAATGACGTCTTGCAGGGTGCCGTCGTCACCGTTACCGATATCAGCGAACGCAAGCGCTATCTGGCCCAACTGGAGCGCAAATCCAATTTCGACGACCTCACCGAGCTGCCCAACCGCAATCTGCTGCACGACCGCCTCGCCCAAGCGATCGAGCGCTGCAAGCAGGAAAACCGCAAACTCGCCGTGCTGGTCATCAACATCAACCAGTTCCGCAAAATCATCGACAGCATGGGACATGCCGCAGGCGACCTGATCCTGCAAAGCGCGGCCGATCGCCTGCGAACGCTGCATGACGAGGCCGACACCCTGGCGCGCGTGGGCGGGGACGAGTTTGTCTGGGTCAGCGAGGTCGCCCATGAGAATGAGGCCGCCGTCAACGCCAAGGCGGCCCTGGAATCGCTGGAAAAACATTTCCAGGCCGGCGACCGCGAGATATTCCTGACGATCAGCGTCGGCATCGGTATCTTCCCCAGGGACGGTGAAGACCATGACACCCTCCTGAAAAACGCCACCACGGCGATGCATCGCGCAAAAAACATGGGCGAGCACTGCTTCAGCTTCTACAACACCGAAATGAATGCCCGTTCGCTGGAACGGCTCGATCTGGAAAACGCATTGCGCCGCGCGCTGGATCACGATGAACTGGTGATGTACTACCAGCCCCAGTTGAACCTGCACAGCGGCGAAATCTACGGTGCGGAAGCATTGCTGCGCTGGATACACCCACAGCGCGGCATGATCTCGCCAGCGGAATTCATCCCGCTGGCCGAAGCCAGCGGCCTCATTGTTCCGATCGGCGAGTGGGTGATGCACACGGCCTGCGCGCAGAACAAGGCCTGGCAACGCGCCGGACTGCCCGATATTGTGGTGGCGGTGAACATATCGGCGAAACAGGTCGATGCCCGCGACATTTATGCGCTGGCGTCCTCCGTATTGCGGGAGACCGGGCTGGAGCCGGGCTGCCTGGAACTGGAACTGACGGAAAGCACCATCATGACCGATGCCGAACAATTCATCGACGCCATCAAGAAACTCAAGGCGCTGGGCGTCAACCTGTCCATCGACGATTTCGGTACCGGCTACTCGTCGCTCAGCTATCTCAAGCGCTTTGCCATAGACCGCCTGAAAATCGACCAGTCCTTCGTCCGCGATATCACGTACGACCCCAATGCCGCCGCTATCACCCAGGCGATCATCGCGCTCGCCAGGAACCTGAAAGTGTCCACAATAGCGGAAGGAATAGAAACGGCGGCCCAGCTCAACTTTCTGCGCGCGCGCGGTTGTGACGAAATGCAGGGATACTACTTCAGCCGGCCGTTGCCAGCCCAGGAATTCGAACAACTGCTGCGCGACGGAACCAAGTTGGCCTTCCCTGCGCATCACCGCAAACCGGAAAAAACCCTGTTGCTGGTGGATGACGAACCCTTCATCCTCTCCTCCCTGAAGCGCCTGCTACGACGCGAGGGGTATACCATACTGACTGCCGAGACCGGGCTGGACGGACTCAATCTGCTGGCCGGAAACGAAGTGGGCGTGGTGATTTCGGATGCCCGCATGTCCCCCACCAACGGCCCGGATTTTCTCTTGAAAGTGCGCGAGATGTACCCGGACACAATGCGCATCATCCTGTCAGGTTATACCGATCTGCAAGCCATTACCGACGCGGTCAACAAAGGGGAAATCTACAAGTTCCTGACCAAACCATGGGAAGATGCCAAGCTGCTCAAGGTGATCCATGGCGCGTTCCGGCATTATGAAACCCAACGACAACGCAATTAAAGGCTGACAAGGAAGTCGCAAGATGACGAACAACAAAATAACCCGCATCCTGATCGTCGACGACGACCAGCGTAACCTCAAGGTACTGGAAGTCATGCTGCATGCGCAGGGCCATGAAACCTTGCGTGCCAGCAACGGCAAGGATGCCGTGCACCTGGCAAACCAGGCACTGCCCGATCTCATCCTGCTCGACGTGATGATGCCGGACATGAATGGTTTTGAAGTGGTGGAACAACTGAAATCCAGCCCGTCCACTTCCATCATTCCCATCATCATGATCACATCGCTGGACGACCACGAATCGCATCAGTATGCCTTGCAGGCTGGTGCGAACGAATTCATCTCCAAACCCGTGGATCAGGCCGAACTGGCTGCGCGCATCACGAAACTCCTCCAACCGCCCGAATAGCGCCAGCGAGAAATAGCTGGCACAGGCTTACCCCGCATGGGTTGTACGCTATAATCCGCCCATGCGTATTCTGCTTTCCAATGATGACGGTTACTTTGCGCCCGGACTGGCCACACTGGCTGAAGCGCTCGCCCCTCTGGCCGAGATTACCGTCGTCGCTCCGGAACGCAACCGCAGCGGTGCCAGCAACTCCCTCACGCTGGATCGTCCGCTCACCGTGCGCACGGCACCCAACGGCTTCCGCTTCGTCAACGGCACGCCGACGGATTGCGTACACCTGGCCGTGACCGGCCTGCTCGACCACTTGCCGGACATGGTGATTTCCGGCATCAACGACGGCGCCAACATGGGTGACGACACCATTTATTCCGGCACCGTCGCGGCCGCGATGGAAGGCTACCTGCTCGGCATCCCGTCGTTGGCGGTCTCCATGTCGCAGCACGGCGCGCAACATTTCGACACGGCCGCCCGCGTCGTCAAGGACATGGTCACGCGCTTCCAGGCCCAGCCATTCCCAGCACCGATGCTGCTCAATATCAACGTCCCCGACCTCCCCTTCGACGCCCTGCAGGGGCAGCAGATTGTGCGGTTGGGCAAGCGTCACAAGGCCGAACCTGTGATCAAGTGGGTGACGCCGCGTAACGAAACCGTCTACTGGGTCGGGGCGGCAGGATCAGCACAGGACGCTGGGCTCGGCACCGATTTCAACGCAGTCGAACAAAGCATGGTGGCGATCACGCCGCTGCAGATCGATCTCACGCAATACGGGCAAATCGACGCATTGAAGGGCTGGCTTGGCGCATGAGCTCCACGCTACGCGGTATCGGCATGACCTCCCAGCGCACGCGCGAGCGCATGGTCGCACGGTTGCGCGACCAGGGCATTCGGGACGAGCAGGTGCTGTCGGTAATGAACACCATCCCGCGCCATATTTTTGTCGATGAAGCCCTGTCCATCCGCGCCTATGAGGACGTCTCGCTGCCGATCGGCTACGGCCAGACCATCTCGCAGCCCTACATCGTCGCACGCATGACGGAAATCCTGCGCGGCGGCGGCACGCTCGGCAAGGTGCTGGAAATCGGCACCGGCTGCGGTTACCAGACCGCCGTCCTCGCCAAGCTGGCGCGCGAAGTGTATTCCGCCGAGCGCATCAGCCCGCTCCTGATGAAGGCGCGAGCCAACCTGCGCGAGCTGCGCACCCGCAATGTCAAGCTCAAGCATGCCGACGGCCACTTCGGCATTGCCGACCTTGCCCCGTTCGACGGCATACTCGTCGCCGCGGCGGCCACCCATATCCCGGACGAATTGCTGCAGCAGATGGCCGTGGGCGGCCGCATGGTCATTCCGGTCGGCACCCGGGAACAGGCTCAAACGCTGGTTCTGGTTGAACGCCTGGAAGAGGAATTCCGTCAAACCCAGCTGGAAGCCGTCAAATTCGTCCCCTTGCTTGGAGGAACCAGTTGAAGCGCTGTTGCTGGATCATCTGCCTGCTGCTCGCCAGCTGCGCCACCGAATATCGCGCGCCCGTCATCGAACGGGCCCCCGCCACCCGCAAAGCCATGCCGCCCGCGCCAGCAAAGAAAGCGCCGGCCCAGGCGGAAAAGGACTGGCGCCCGGATACCTATACCGTCAAGAAAGGCGATACGCTGTACAGCATCGGCTTGGAATTCGGCTTTGACCATAAGGAAATCGCCGCCTGGAACAACATTCCGCCGCCCTACACCATATACGTCGGCCAGCAGCTCAAACTGAAGGAGCCGGCGGCAACCGTGGCGCCGGCGCCGTCATCAACCGAAACAGCAGCAGTCGCAACTCCGCTCAACACGGCGCCCGCCCCTACCGCCAAATCGATCGACGAGCCGCCGCTGCTGACCGAACCGAAAGCGCTAAAAGAGCCCTACAGCGTGCAGGCAATGGCTGAACCTCCGGCACCGCCTGCGAGCGCCAAGCCCGCGGCAACGGCCCCTTCGCCAGCACCAGCGGCGCCGGCGGAAAAACCGGCCGCAGCCGCGGACGACGAATCTCTCGAATGGGCCTGGCCGGTCAACGGAAAGCTGCTGGCCGGGTTCAATGACGCCAGCAGCGCAAAAGGCGTCGACATCGGCGGCGCCATGGGCCAGCCGGTCTACGCGGCCGCTTCCGGCAAGGTGGTATACAGCGGCACCGGGTTGCGCGGCTATGGCAAGCTCATCATCATCAAGCACAACAAGACCTACCTGTCGGCCTACGCGCACAATAGCCAGCTGCTGGTGAAGGAAGGGCAGGTCGTCAGCAAAGGCCAGAAGATTGCGGAAATGGGAAATAGCGATACCGATCAGGTGAAGCTGCATTTCGAGATCCGCAAACTGGGCAAGCCGGTCGACCCGACCAAGTATTTACCGGCGAATCCAGGCTGATTATCATTGGCGCACGATCGATGAGGAGCACACCATGGCAAAACCGAGAAGTCTAAAAAACAAGTCGGAAGACTATAAGAAAAAGCCCGATACCCTGCTCGCCATACTGAGCGCCGGCGGCCAGTTGGTTCTCATGGTATTGGGCATTATCGGGATTGCCACCGAAGTCTTCAGCGAAAACGGGTTGCTGTCGCGGCTGTTCACCAAAGTAACCCAGGGGGACTCGTTCACCTGGGTCATGGTGATCCCGATTGCCCTCGTCGCCATCTACATCGCCCGCCAATGGTTCGAGAAGGCGTTCGGCAAGAGTTCTTCCAGCGCTATCGCCAACCTCGCCATGTACGTGGTCATGGCGCTGGGCGCATTCTTCCTCATCCGCCTGCTCAATACCGGCTCCTTCGCCGGCTGAGCGGCGGCTGTCTCTATTCGGCTTTCTGGCCGGCGTAGTATTCGCGCACCGTGGTCATGTCGTACTCACGCGCCCACTTGATGATTTCCTCCAGCGCCGCGGCGCCGAGTTCGCCCACCTGAGCCAGCAGACCGGCCTGCTCCCGCACTACCAGGATGCCGGGAATTTTCTCCACGTTGAAGTATTCGGCGATCTCGTTGTCGGTTTCGGTATTGACCATGCCGAACACGATGTCCGGATGGTTTTCCGCCACCTGCTTGAAGGTGTCGGAAAACGTCAGGCAGGGATCGCACCATGGCGCCCAGAAATCGACGATGACCATCGCATTGTTTTCGATGGCTTCCTTGAAGTTGGCCTTGGTGAGTTCGACGACAGCCATGAAACTATCCTTTGCTTGCTGATCTAGAAGGGAGTCCGCATTCTAGCAGATCGCCAGGCTGTTCACCGGATCGGCTGCGCCCAGGCCCGGTCGAAGAACAACTCTTCCAGCGGCCGCCGCTTGCGTGGGGCGAATTCTCGCTCGCGCAGCGCCTCCTCGACCGCATCGGGCTCGGCAGGATAGCCTATTGCGATCATCGCCATCGGCACGTAGCGCTCGGGCACGCCTGCCAAGGCGCGCACCTTCGCCACGTCAAACCCGCCCATCTGGTGCGCCATCAAGCCCAGCGCTTCCGCCTGCAGACACAGGTTTTCCCCGGCTGCGCCGGTATCGTACTGCGCCCAGCGATTGGGTTCGTCGTTGTGGTTGAACAGCGTGTCCGCCGTCACCAGCAGCAACAGCGGCGCCTTGACCGCCCAGCCCTGATTGCCCGGTGCAAGACATTCCAGCGCCTGCTGCCAGTCTGCCGCCGCCGCGTTGCGGTCCCATACCACGAAGCGCCAGGGCTGGTCGCCGTAACAGGACGGCGCCCAACGCGCGGCTTCCAGCAAAGCGATCAGCTGATCGCGGCTGACCGGCTTGCCGGCATCGTAGGCACGGCCGCTCCAGCGGGCGGCCAAAAGCGTGTGTATCGGGGTACTGGTCAGGGCGGGTTTCTTCATTGTGCAGGTTTCTCCTGGAGTGGCAGGTTGTCGTTCAGGTCTGCGCGGGTATCGATATCGCGCAGGATACCTGCGTGCATGATAGCAATCCTGTGCAGCTTGTCAGCATCGCGGTGCAGCAGGTCGCGCGCGCCATAGTCACCCTGCTGGGCTAGCAATGCATCGCGGTAGGCTTGGGAAAATCCGACCGGATGACCGCGCTGCCCATTGAAATGGGGCGCCGCCAGCGGCGCGCCGGCAGCAATGGCATCGTGCACGGCGGCAATCGCCCCAACAGGGACTGCAGGCATATCGGCAAGGCCGATCAGCCATCCCCCGGCATCGCTGGTGGATAGCACTCCACAAGCCAGGCTGGCGGACATGCCGCGCCCGGCATCCGCGCATTCCGTCCAGCGCACGGCGGATACGGCCTCATCGTGAAAGGCGGACTCCACGGCCTGACGCAATTCCATGGCGCCGGGCCTGGCCACAATCGTCACCTGGGTGAATATCTGCAGCCAGGGCGCCAGGGCATGTGCAATCAAGGGCAGCTCGCGCCCATTCAACCGATACGGGTATAGCAGCTTGTTGCCGCCGAAACGCTGCGACGCGCCCGCCGCCAGCAACACTGCCGCCACACCAGTTTCAGCGCACGCGCCTAAAACACTCAAGCGAGTTCCGCTTCCAGCGGCATGCGACGCAGACGCTTACCCGTCAAGGCAAAGACCGCATTGGCGACCGCCGGCGCGATCGGCGGCGTGCCCGGTTCGCCGATTCCGGTCGGCGGCGCATCGCTGGGCACGATGTGCACCTCGACAGCCGGCATGCGCGACAGGCGCAGTGGCGTGTAGTCGTGGAAGTTGGATTGCACCACGCGCCCGTTTTCCAGCGTAATGGCACCGTTGAGCGCGGCCGATAGCCCGTAGACCATCGCGCTTTCGACTTGCTGGCGCACGCCGTCCGGGTTGACCACCATGCCGCAATCCACCGCGCAGACGACACGATGCACGTTAATGCGCCCGCCCTCCACCGACACCTCCACCACTTCGGCGACATAGCTGTCGAACGACTGGTGCACGGCCACACCCAACGCATGTCCCTTGGGCAGGTCCTTGCGCCCCCAGCCGGCTTTTTCCGCAGCCAGCTTCAGTACGCCGGCATGGCGCGGCGATTTCGCCAGCAGGTCGAGCCGGTATTGCACCGGATCGGCGCCGGCCAGCACGGCGAGTTCATCCATCATCGTCTCGACCACAAAAGCGGTATGCGAATGGCCGACGGAACGCCACCACTGCACGGTGACCGGCTTCTTCGGGCTGTGCAAATCGACCTGCAGGTTGGGAATCGCGTACGGCATCGTGGCGGCACCCTCGACCGAGGTCTGGTCGATGCCGTTCTTGGTCAGGAAATTCTCGAACGGGGTATCGGCCACGATGGACTGGCCGACGATGGTGTGCTGCCAGGCGACCGGCTTGCCGTCCGCCCCGATTGCGGCAGTAATGCGATCCGCCCACATCGGCCGGTAATAGCCGCCGCGCATGTCGTCCTCGCGCATCCACACCAGCTTGATCGGCTTGCCCACAGCCTTGGCCACCTGCGCCGCCTCGATGACGAAATCGGAGCGCGGATTGGCGCGCCGGCCGAAACCGCCGCCCAGATAGGTCGTATGGATTTCCACCTGCTCGGGCTTGAGTCCGACGACCTGCGCCGCCATCGCGCGATCCATGGTCTGCGACTGGGTGCCGGTCCAGATGGTACAGCGGTCGGCCTTGAGGTCGACCACCACGTTGAGCGGCTCCATCGCGGCATGCGCCAGATAGGGCACCTCATATTCTGCGGTCACGCTCTTGTGCGCGCCCTGCAGTGCCTGTTCCGGATTGCCATCGCGTCGCGCCACCGCACCCGGTTTTTGCGCGAGCGCCTGGTATTCCTTGCGCATGCCGGCCGTCGACAACGTCGCGCCCGGCCCTTCGTCCCACTCGATCTGCAGCAGTTCGCGCGCCGTCTTCGCGGGCCAGAAGCCGGTCGCGGCAACGGCGATGCCGGTCGGCACCTGATACACGCCCACCACGCCCTTGATTTTCTTCGCCTCGGTCGCATCGAAACTTTTCACTTTGCCGCCGAATACCGGACTGCGCGCGACCAGGACCGTCAGCATCTCCGGCAGGTAGACGTCAAGCCCGAACTGGGCAGTGCCGTTGATTTTCTCCGGGGTATCGAGCCGCTTCAGCGGCTGCCCGATCAGCTTGAATTCAGAAGCCGGCTTGAGCGCAACATTTTCCGGCATCGGCAGCGCAGCCGCCGCAGTCGCCAGCATGCCGTAGGACAGCTTGCGCCCGCTCGCCGCGTGAATCACCTGGCCGTTCTCGGCATGGCACTCGGCAGCCGGCACCTTGAGGTGATGCGCCGCCGCCTCGATCAGCATCATGCGCGCCGTGGCGCCGACACGGCGCAACTGCTCCCAGGATGACGGGATGCTGGAGCTGCCACCGGTCAGCTGCATGCCGAAGCCGGTGTGGTTGTAGACCGCAGCGACCGGTGCGGACTCGACACGAATCTTGCCCCACTCGGCTTCCAGTTCTTCGTTGATCAGCATCGGCAGCGAGGTGTAGACGCCCTGCCCCATTTCCGACTTGTTGACGACAATGGTCACGCTGTCGTCCGGCGCGATACGAATGAAAGCATTGGGCGGATATACCTGCGCAGGCGCGGCCGTGCCACCTTCCGCCAGCGCGCGACCACTGCGCATGGGAAGATAGAAACCGATCACCAGGCCGGCCATCAGCGCGGTAGAGTCCTTGAGGAATTTGCGGCGGGAAGGGTTGCGGGGAATGGCATTGCTCATTTTGCTTCTCCTTTCGCTTCCGATGCCTGCCTGATCGCTGCATGAATCCGGTTGTAGGTGCCGCAGCGGCACAGGTTGCCGTCCATCGCCGCGACGATTTGCGCGTCCGTCGGATGCGGTGTTTCCTGCAGCAATGCCGTGGCCGACATGATCTGTCCAGACTGGCAGTAGCCGCATTGCGGCACGTCCACTTCCTGCCAGGCAGCCTGCACGGCCTGGCCGACCGGGGCCGCACCGACGCCCTCGATCGTCGTCACCTGCTTGCCGCTGGCCATGGAAACCGGCGTAACGCAGGAGCGGATCGCGCGACCGTCCAGATGCACGGTGCAGGCGCCGCATTGCGCAATGCCGCAGCCATACTTGGTGCCGGTGAGGTGCAAGTGATCGCGCAGCACCCACAACAGCGGTGTACTGGGGTCGGCATCGACCTCGACCTTGTTGTGATTGACCGTAAAAGTAATCATGGGAAGCCCCCTTTGGCGGTATGAATTGAAGTTAAGCCGCGCACACGGCGTCGGCAGAAGATGGTTCCCGCGTCTTCGCGGCGCGGGTCTGGATCAAATCGGCCAGGATCGCGACGGCGATTTCCGGCGGCGTACGGCTGCCGATGGGCAAGCCCACCGGGCCATGCAAGCGGGCGATTTCGGCCTCGGTGAGATCGAACAGTGCCAGCCGTTCGCGGCGCTTGGCGGTGTTGGCGCGCGAACCAAGCGCCCCGACATAGAACGCCGGTGACTTGAGTGCTTCCAGCAGGGCCATGTCGTCCAGCTTGGGATCGTGCGTCAGCGCAATTACCGCGCTGCGGCTGTCGAGCTGCAGCGCCAGCACCGCATCGTCCGGCATGTCCGCGATCAGCGTAGTGTCGGCGACGTCCCAGGTCGCGCGGAATTCCTCGCGCGGATCGCAGATGATGACTTCGTAATCCAGCGCCTGCGCCATGCGCGCCAGATAGGTGGAAGTCTGTCCCGCGCCGATGACCAGCAAACGCCAGCGCGGGCCGTGCACCGAGGTCAGCGAGTCCGCTCCGCACTGCAAACCGTCGTTGCGGGTAGCGGGCTCCAGTTCGACCCGAAGGCTCGCGAAATCCAGGCGGCGCTTGACCAGCTGCTTGCCGGCGATGGCCACGAGCAGGTCGCTGACCCAGGCCGCATTGCCCACCGGCTCGACCACCAGGCGCATGGTGCCGCCGCAGGGCAAGCCGAAACGCCGTGCCTCATCGCGCGTGACGCCGTATTCGACGATTTCGGCACGGCTGGCCGAAAGCTGGCCCTGCTGCACACGGAGGATCAGGTCGTCCTCGATACAACCGCCGGAAACGGAGCCGACCGCCACCCCATCGGAGCGTACTGCAAGCATGGCTCCTGGCGGGCGCGGGCTGGAACCGAACGTCTGGACGACAGTCACCAACCAACTGCTGGCACCGGCGCGCTGCCATTCGGCCAGGGCCTTGAGTACCGAAATATCCACGCTATCCATGAAATGCTCCTCTTGTCATGGCAAACGCCAGCTCTCAGGCCATGGTCGGGTAGTCAGTGTATCCCTTCTCCGTGCCTCCATAAAAGGAGTCGCGATCCGGCTCATTCAATGGGGCGCCTTGCAGGAAGCGCTCAACGAGATCAGGGTTGGCAATGAAAGGCACGCCGAAGGCGATGCAGTCGGCAGCTCCAGACGCCAGCGCCGCGTCAGCGCGCGCCTTGTCGTAGCCGCCGTTGGCCATGTACGCGCCACGAAATCTATTACGCAGCTCAGCAAAATCGAACGATTGCGGCGCATCGCCGCTCATGCCGACTTCGACCACATGCAGGTAGGCCAGACCGAACGGATTCAACGCTTCCGCGACATGATTGAACAGCGCCTGCGGCTGGGAATCGCGAATGTCGTTGAACTGATTGATCGGCGACAATCGTATGCCGACTTTTTCAGCGCCCCACACTTTCGTGACTGCCGTCACCACTTCCAGCAGCAATCGCGTGCGGTTGGCAAACGAGCCGCCATATTCGTCGGTGCGTTGATTCGTCCCATCACGCAGGAACTGGTCGAGCAGATAGCCATTGGCCGCGTGGATTTCAACGCCGTCGAATCCCGCAGCCAGCGCGTTTTGCGCCGCACGACGGTAATCCTCGACTACCCCGGGAATCTCATGCAGTTCCAAAGCTCGAGGGGTGACGAAATCCTGCAGCCCGGTATAGGTAAACGCCTGTCCGGCTGGGCGGATGGCCGACGGCGCCACAGGCAAAGCATTGTCCGGCAACAGCGAAGGGTGCGAAATACGGCCGACATGCCAGAGCTGGAGCACAATCTTGCCGCCTTTTGCATGCACGGCATCCACCACCTGCTTCCAGCCTGCCACTTGCGCCGCACTATGGATACCGGGCGTCAACGGATAGCCGTGCCCCATTTCCGAAATCGGGGTGGCTTCGGTAATGATCAGTCCTGCCGAAGCGCGTTGTTCGTAATAGCGCATATTCAGCGCCTGCGGAACATTGCCCTCGCCTGCACGGTTGCGGGTCAACGGTGCCATGACCACGCGATTACGTAATTCGATCCGGCCCAGTTTGACCGGGCTAAACAAATTGATTGTCATATTCGCTTTTCCTTTATGAATTCAAACTCAAGGCTTTTTGACGCCTTCGATCAGCAGCGTCACTTCGATTTCGTTGCCCACCGGACCATTCGGATTGGCCGCCCAGCCGAACCCGTAGTCGGAAGCCTTCAGCACGGTGCGCCCTTCGAAACCTGCGCGCTGCCCGCCCCATGGATCGGGGCCGAAGCCGAGCACCTTGAACGGGAAGCTGATCGCCTTGGTGACGCCGTGCAAAGTCAGATTGCCGTGCAGTACGCCGCCCGTCTTGCCGGTCGCCTCGATACCAGTGCTGACAAAATGCATTTCGCCGAACTTGCCCGCCTCCAGGTATTCCGGTTTTTCCCGGATATGCTCGTCGCGCTTGGGATTGCTGGTATTGACGCTGAGCACATTGATGGTCGCATCCACACTGGACTTGGTCAGATCGTCCGGGTCGATGACGACATTGCCCCGCACGTCCGGAAAGGTACCGGACGTGCGTGAAACAACATGGCGAATGGTGAAATTGGCAAAGCTGTGCGCATTGTCGATGGCATAGGTTTCGGGCGCGGCCCAGGCGGCTGTTGCTGCCGTTGCCAGTGCCAAGGTGACGATGGATTTTTTCATGTGATTGTTCCTGTCAAGAGAGTGGATGATGCAATATCAATGTTTCATTCTGAGCGCTGTGCGAGCGACGCGCTCACCGAGGTATTCCGCCGTCTTGAGATCGCTTTGCGGCGGCGCGACGTCCGGGCCTTCATCTGCATTGGATTGTGCCATCGCGCCCAGGAAGCTGCCGAGGCGATTCAGGTCGTCGACCGAGCCCTTGCTGTGGTTGTTGCCAGGCAACATGCCTTGCCCCACCCAGATCATGCCGTGCTGAGCGGCAAACACGGCAAGCTGGATCAGCGTACTGAGCTTATCGCCACTCTGGCTGGCCGATGTGGTGAAACCGGCGGCAAGCTTGTCCTTCCACTTCTGCTCGAACCACACCTTGGAACTCGCATCCATGAATGCCTTGAACTGCGCGGACGCGCTGCCCATGTAGGTCGGGCTGCCGAATACGATGGCGTCGGCCGCATCCAGCGCCTCCCATTGCTGCTGCGCTTCTTCGGTGGTGAGCAGTACGGCTTCGGCGCCCTCGACGGCAGCAACGCCCCGCCCGACGGCCTCCGCCTGCTTTGCGGTGTGGCCGTAGCCGCTGTGATAGACGATGGCAACTTTGGTCATGTTTTCTCCTTTGGTTTCAGACAGGGTGGACCGGCATTCGATCCCGAGCCTGTTGGTGTTTACTCTTCGGCCAGAACGCATAACTGTCCATAGCCAGCAGACCATACTCGACTCCGCTGTAGAGGAGCTCTGGCGTATACGATTCACCTGCCGCGCCAAGCGCCACGTAGAACGGCAGCCAGTGCTCTTCCGTCGGATGCGCCTCTACTGCGCCCGGGGCTTGCGCCCGGTAGTCCAGCAGGTCTGCAGCGTTTCCGGTTGACAGTTTCTCGCCCACCCAGCGCTGGAATGCCGCGACATAAGGCAACGCATGTTCCGCCGCCAGGGCGGCACGAAAATGCCCCAGGTTGTGCGTCAGATTGCCGGAGCCGACGATCAGCACCCCCGCCTCGCGCAAAGGCGCAAGCGCACGCCCCAACCGAAAATGGTGTTCGGGGCCAAGATGGCCTTGTACCGACATCGGCACAACCGGGATGGAAGCATCGGGGAACATCATCATGAGCGGTATCCATGCACCATGATCGAGTCCGCGACGCGCATCCATGGCGACGTCGAATCCGGCCTCCTCCAGCAACGCGCGCGCTTCCGTCGCCCAGGAAACGGCACCTCTTGCCGGGTAACGGATCGAATAAAGCGGTGCGGGGAAGCCATGGAAATCGTGTACGGTTTCCGGGCGACAGGCCGCCCCTATGGTCGGCTGCCGGGTATCCCAATGTGCGGAAACGATCAGCACGGCCTGCGCTCGCGGAATACGCGCCGCAATTTCCGCAAGCGCGTCACCCGCCGCACCCGGTTGCAGCGCAAACGTCGGCGCACCATGCGGGACAAACAAGGTCGGCATGGGATCCACCATGGCTGACTGGGAGTTTTTCATGCATGCAGTTTGACAATTTCTTATTGCGGGATAAATATGCAATCAATAAATTATTTATCCCATAAATCGGCATAATTATGGACAGATTACTGGCAATGCGCGTTTTCTCCACCGTCGTGGATACTGGCTCCTTCGCCCGCGCGGCGGAACAGTTGCATATTTCCTCCACCGCCGCGTCGCGCCATGTGGCGGACCTCGAACGTCACCTGGGGGCGCAACTGCTGCAGCGATCGACGCGCCGCCTCAACCTGACCGAAATCGGCATCAACTACTATGACCGCTGCCGCGCCATCCTGGCCGATGTCGAGGAGGCTGAAGCCCAGGCTTCCACCTCCGAAAGCCAACCGCGCGGCATGCTGCGCATCAGCCTGCCCTACACGTTCGGCATCAACTATATCGCCCCGGCGATTCCGGAATTCTGCAAACGCTATCCGGACCTGCAACTGGAATTGAGTTTTTCCGACCGCATCGTCGATCTGGTGGAAGAAGGTATCGACATGGCCGTGCGCATCACCGGCGACCTCAAGACCAACCTGGTCGCCCGCAAGCTGGCGGAGGTAAGGCTCGTGTGCTGCGCCTCCCCGGCTTACCTCGAGCAATATGGTACTCCCCAGCATCCGGAAGACCTGCGCCACCACAACTGTTTCACTTACAGCTATTCGCCTAACGTCAACATCTGGAAGTTCGCGCGCGACGGACGCGAGTACCAGGTGCAGATCAAGGGGCGATTGGGCACCAACAGCGGGGAAATGAGCCGGTTGGCGGCGGTGGATGGCCTGGGAATCGACATGCTGCCGAGCTTCATGATCTGTAATGAATTGCGTAACGGCAGTCTCATCCCCATTCTGCAGGACTATCCGATGCCTCCGGTCAACGTGTACGCCGTCTACCTGCCCGGCGCGCGACGCGCGGCACGCGTCAAGGCGATGGTGGAACATTTGTGGGAAACGCTCGGGAAAGGCCAGCCGCCTTGGGGAAATTGCACCGCGCCAGCCTAGCGCCCCTGTTCGCAACCGTCCGACTCACTTACAATCCAAGAACCGCCAATCAATTCGAGCCCGCCATGCGACAGGAGCATTTCCCGCAGGAACTGAACATCATCAACCGCGTCGCGATCAGGGCCATGCTGTGGCTGAACGGCATCGCACACATCATCATCGGCCTGGCACTGGCAATCTCCGTACTGATGTTCACCTGGCTGTTCTGGCAGGACGTGTGGGAATCCGCCCACAGCCATAATCTCGTGCACGGCTTTCTGCATGCCTTGGGCACCCTGATGCTGCTCTGGACCATTTCCGCACTGATCACGGCGGAAATCCGCTACCTGCAAGGACGGAAACTCGAAGTGGAAACCTTCATCGAAGTCGCCATGGTCGTGATGGTCCGCAAACTGATCGTGCTCCCCGTGCAAGACACCTCTCCGTCCTTCGAGGACCTGATGATGTGGGTCGGCGGCGCCGTGTTGCTGGGGCTGATGTATTTCATCGTGCGCTGGGCACAGCACATGGGCGACAGCGACAGTGACCTGATGCCACCCAGTCCCCCGCGATGAGATTGCCGCCGCTCTATAAAAGCGAAGCTATCCGTGCGATCGAACAGGCGCATGGCACGACAGGCTTGATGGAAAAAGCCGGCCTCGCCGTAGCCACGCTGGCACGCGAACTGCTGCCCGACGAGGCCGATACGATTCTGGTGGTCGCGGGGCCTGGCAATAACGGTGGGGACGCGCTGGTCGCAGCGCGACATCTCAAATCCTGGTGGCTGCATGTGGATGTGATCTTGACCGGCGGCCCGGAAACATTACCGGACGATGCCGCAGCCGCCTATGCCGCCTGGGAGCAAACCGGCGGCAAAACCTTGGATACTCTCCCGGCAAACCGCTCCTACGACCTGATCATCGACGGCCTGTTCGGTATCGGACTTTCCAAGCCGCTGCAAGGAGTCTATGCCGAACTCGTACGCCAGTTAAATGCGTCTTCCACCCCGATACTGGCCATCGATATTCCCAGCGGGCTGAACGCCGACACCGGGCGCATCCTTGGCGTAGCCACGCATGCCGCGCACACCCTGACCTTTCTCGGCCTCAAGCCGGGGTTGTTCACACTCGACGGGGTCGATTGCGCTGGCGCGGTACATTACAGCGATCTTGGCGTCGATACCGCCACGTTCGTCCCCGCGCAGGCCTGGCTGATTGACGACATCCCTGCTCTGCCGGAACCGCGCATGCGCAACAGTCACAAAAGCAGCAACGGCAGTCTTGGCGTGTTGGGCGGCGACACGACGATGGTGGGGGCAGCATTGCTGGCCGCGCGCGCGGGCCTGCTGGTCGGTGCAGGCCGCGTCTACGCAGGCTTGCTCACAGACACGGGGCCGGCAGTCGATACCGGCCAGCCGGAGCTGATGTTGCGCGACGGCAAGACACTGCTCGACCTCAATCACCTGACGGCCCTGATTGCCGGCCCGGGCATGGGGCTATCGGCCCATGGCGAGAGCATGTTGCACCGCGCCCTGCATTATCCCGTGCCGCTTCTGCTGGATGCCGGCGCGCTCACGCTGCTGGCGGGCAATGCCGATCTGCTCAAGGCGCTCGCGGCACGGGAGCACGCCACCTTGCTGACCCCGCATCCCGGCGAAGCGGCTACCCTGCTCGGCTGCAGCATCGCCGAGATCCAGGCCGACCGCATCGCCAGCGCGTGCGCAATTGCGCAAAAATACTGGGCCAGCGTGCTGCTCAAAGGAGCCGGCACCATCATCGCTACACCGGACGGGCCATGGTTCGTTAACGCCAGTGGAAATCCCGGCCTGGCCGCCGCCGGCATGGGCGACACCCTGGCGGGCATCATCGGCGGCCTGGCGGCACAAGGCATGCCACTCGACGATGCCGCGTTGCTCGGCGCTTACCTGCATGGCGCATCCGCCGATGCCCTCATCGCACAAGGCATCGGCCCGATCGGCTTGACCGCCAGCGAAGTCGCGTTGATGGCTCGCGAGCTTCTGAACCGATGGATGAAAGAATCCGTTTGATGCATTCCACACTGCAACAGATTATTGACGCCGCCGGGCAGGTTATCCTCGGCAAGGACAGGCAAATCCGGTTGGCCTTGACCTGCCTGCTAGCGCGCGGCCACCTGCTGATCGAGGATCTGCCCGGCATGGGCAAAACCACTCTTGCCCATGTGCTGGCACAGGTGCTCGGCCTGCAGTTTCGCCGCATCCAGTTCACCAGCGACCTGCTGCCTGCCGACATCCTCGGCATTTCGGTGTACGAGCGCGACAACGGCGCATTCAAGTTCCATCCCGGTCCGGTATTTACCAATGTGTTGCTCGCTGACGAGATCAATCGCGCCACACCAAAAACGCAAAGTGCATTGCTCGAAGCGATGGAAGAACGCCAGGTCACCATCGAAGGCGACACGCGTGCCCTGCCGGAGCCGTTTTTTGTCATTGCCACACAAAATCCCGCTCACCATATCGGCACTTTTCCTCTGCCGGAATCGCAACTGGATCGCTTCATGATGCGCATTGCACTCGGTTACCCGGACGCCCGCTCGGAACGCAACCTGCTGATGAGCCGTGGAGGGCGTGGGCAATTCGGTGCGCTGCAGCCGGTCATCGACGCGCCATTACTGCACACCCTGCAGGATGCCGTACATGCCATCCACATCTCCGAAGCCCTGCTCGACTACCTGCAGGCCCTGCTCGACCAGAGCCGCCAGTCACCTCGATTTACCAATGGCCTGTCGCCACGCGCCGGTTTGGCACTCAAGCAATGCGCACAGGCCTGGGCTCTGATAGAAGGCCGCGACTTCGCGATTCCCGAAGACGTCCAGGCGGTGTTCCCCGGCGTCGCCAGCCACCGCCTGCACCCCGCCTCACCGCAAGACGCGGCTCCCAGCCTCGCCTCCGAGCTGCTGTTGAACGTCGCCGTTCCTTGAATCGCGCCAAGACAAATTCATCATCACATGCAAAGCAATCCACTTTTTATGCGCGGCATGCTCGCAGTGCTGGCTGCGCAGTTTCTATCGGCACTCGCGGACAACGCGCTACTGTTTGCCGCCATTGCCATGCTGAAGATGCACGCAGCACCCAGCTGGCAAACACCGATGCTGCAAGAAGCATTTGTCATTTCATTTATCATGCTCGCACCATTCGTCGGCCCCATTGCCGACACCTGGCCCAAAGGGCGCGTCATGCTGGTTGCGAATTCGCTTAAATTTTTCGGCGCAGCGGCAATGTTGCTCGGCCTGCACCCACTGTTCGCTTACAACCTCGTCGGGATCGGAGCCGCAGCATACTCTCCGGCAAAATACGGCATCCTCTCCGAACTCGTCAGCCAGGATAAGCTGGTCAAAGCCAACGGCATGATGGAAGGCTCCACCATCGTGGCTATCCTGCTGGGCGCCGTCTTGGGCGGCAAACTCGCCGATGCCTCGGTAACGATGGCGCTGACTGCGATTTGCGCCTGCTATTTACTGGCAGCCGGCGTCAACCTGCTGATCCCGCGCCTGCCGGCAGCACATGCGCTAGCGCAGTTCTTACCCGCCGTGCTGGTGCGCGATTTCAAAATAGCGCTCGGCACCCTGTTCCGCAACAAGGATGCGCGCTTTTCGCTGCTCGGCACCAGCATCTTCTGGGGTGCAGGCTCGACGTTGCGCCTGTTGCTGGTGGCCTGGGTACCGGTAGCGCTGGGCGTCACGGACCTCAGCCTGCCAGCGAATCTGAGCGGCGCAGTGGCCATCGGCATCGCTTTCGGTGCGGCTGGCGCGGCCAGTCTGGTGAGGCTGGATAAAGTCAATCGCGCACTTCCCGGCGGCATTCTGATAGGCATCATCATTATTTTCTTTGCCCATGCAACCAGTCTCTATGGCGCCATCGCACTTCTGGTACTTCTAGGCGCATGCGGCGGTTTTTACGTGGTGCCGCTCAATGCGCTGTTGCAGGAAAAAGGTCACGAAACCGTGGGCGCAGGCCATGCGGTGGCGGTGCAGAACTTCTTCGAAAACTTCGCCATGCTGGGGCTCGTGGGTCTGTACACGCTGATGAACAAGGGAGGCATGCCAGTCGTGCAGTCCGCGTCGGTTTTCGGCGGCGTGGTGCTGATGGCAATCAGCCTCCTGGCGTTCTCCAGACTGCGGAAAAGATAATACTTCGAAAAGCTATTCAGCTCATTACCGAGGCTGGGGCAGCATGCGATGCCTAGCCCTGGTTATCAAGCTCGTAGTACACCTCTTCAACATAATAGAGTTTTCCGGAAAACCAATCCCTTAGTGATTCTGCCATTCGAACAGCCTTCTCACGGGAAGAGTATGAACCATAGTTCTGGTTCTGATGATCAATGACGTGATAGATACGCATGTCGATCTCCTTGCTGCCTAAAACCCGATGTGCAACTACTTTCCGGGTACGCTTGGTGGGCGAAATCCCATGGTTTTCAGCATAGAGTAAGTGCAATGAAAATCCTATTCGCCTGAAGTAGTAACACCATTGGACTATCAAAGCGCTTTTAGACGGGGCTGCTAGAACGCGCGGCATGCAACCTTAATCCTGGCTTAAGGTTGCCGGAATAAACTTGACCCTAAAATTAGGGTCCATGTCAGGACTACATACACAACTCCGGACTGCGAATGAACAGCACATCAGAAAATAACACCAGCAAGGTACCAGAGGTCACTTTAGTTTTCTGGTTGATCAAGATTGCCGCAACCACATTGGGTGAAACCGGCGGCGATGCCGTATCGATGTCGATGCATCTCGGTTACCTACTCGGCACAGCTATTTTTTCTGCCATTTTCCTTGTCGCCGTCTATGCGCAGATCAAGGCAAAAGGCTTTCACCCGTTTCTATACTGGGTGACCATCATTGCCACAACGACCGTCGGCACCACGCTGGCCGATTTCGCAGATCGCTCTCTTGGAATAGGCTATCTCGGAGGTTCGACACTACTGCTAAGCTTGCTTCTCGCATCACTGTTCGTCTGGTATCGCTCGCTTGGCTCCATTGCCGTCCAGACTGTCATCACGCCGAAAGCCGAGATGTTCTACTGGCTCACCATTATGTTTTCCCAAACACTGGGAACGGCCTTGGGCGACTGGACAGCCGATACGGCAGGCCTTGGCTACGATGGCGCAGCAGCGCTCTTTATTGCCTTGCTGGGAATCGTGGTCGCTGCCTACTACTGGACCTCCATTTCGCGCACGGCCCTGTTCTGGTTCGCGTTTATCCTGACCAGGCCTCTCGGGGCCGTTGTCGGCGACTTTCTAGACAAGCCGCTCAGCGACGGCGGACTGGAGTTGAGCCGCTATGCGGCATCGGCTGTATTGCTGCTGTTTATCGCCACAAGCATCATGATTTTCCCCCAACGCGCCAGCAAACAAAACTCGCATTGATTGATAAGCCAGCCTCCGGCAGCCACATGCGGACGGTGAGACTTGATTAAAGATCCATATGCTGTAGGCTGGTAACCGTTGATTTTTGTTCTTCGCAGCATGGTCAACGCATCAGCCCTTTCAGGAGAAAAGTTATGGCTTCAGCAATTAGTGGTGTTTCTGCATCACTGCAGCAGCAGTATGCTTCCGCGATAAATACCGCGCAGACGCAAGGTGCCAAAGTGGACCGGGATGGAGACCATGATGGCAGCAAGCCCGGTGAGGTTGAAACAAAAGCAGCCCCCAAGCCCACTTCCGAGACACTGGGCAATTTCATCAATACAACTGCCTGATTTCTCGCCCAAACAAAAAACCCGCGAATCACTAGGATTTACGCGGGTTTTCTGCACTTCTTTGGACTAGATAAAACAGGGTATTGGTGGAGGTGGGGGGAATTGAACCCCCGTCCGCAAGCCCTCTACAGGCAGTTCTACATACTTAGTCTGGTTGTTTGATTTGACCTTGCAACCGCCAACCGACAGGCTGAGACAAGGCGAGTTACCTTGGATTTAATGCTGTATCAAGTAACCCGACACAACACGATCCTCTCTTAATGACGCTGCTGCAGGTTGCCCTGCCCGACCGAGAGGCCCTTCGGTGCAGCGTCCAGCCGGGATTAAGCGGCTAGAGCGTAAGTTTCGTCGTTTGCGACTATACTTTTTCCAGAGGATTTACGAGGTATCTGGTCCTCGGTATGCCCTACACTGCTTTGTAACCCACGTCGAAACCAGGTCACCCCCGGTTCGCTGATAATGACCGGCAAACGGCCATTTAAGTTCCAGCAGAATCTGAATTATACGCGCTATTTGTTTGCAGCCCGTATAATTCGGCCGCGCTCACGCTCCCAATCGCGCTCCTTCTCCGCTTCACGCTTGTCGTATTGCTTTTTGCCCTTGGCGAGACCGATCTCAATTTTGATGCGGCCGCGCGCATAGTGCATATCGAGGGGCACCAGCGTGTAACCCGCACGCTCCACCTTGCCGATCAGCTTGGCAATCTGCTCGTTGTGCAACAGCAGCTTGCGGGTACGGGTGGAGTCCGGGCGCACATGCGTGGAGGCGGTGCCCATCGGCGTAACATGGCAACCGATCAGGTAAATCTCGCCGCGCTGGATGATGACGTAGGATTCCTTGAGATTGACCCGACCGTCACGGATGGCCTTGACTTCCCAGCCTTCGAGCACAATACCGGCTTCATACTTTTCCTCTATGAAGTAGTCGTGATAGGCTTTTTTGTTCTGGGCGATGCTCATGTCTTAAGGATTGGCTTAGAATTTGCCTATTTTAACTCAAGCCCCCGTCCCGAATGGCGCAAGTCGAAAAATCAGTTCTCGTCCCCCACTCTGCCGAGCAAATGTTCCGCCTGGTCGATGCGCCGGAAAACTACCCGGAATTCCTGCCCTGGTGCGGCGGAGCCGATGTACAAAAAAGGGATGAGCAATGCACGTTGGCAACCCTGCATATCGATTACCACGGCCTGAAACAGAATTTCACCACCGAAAATGCCAAGACCTTCCCTACCCTGATGGACATCAAACTGGTCGATGGTCCGTTTCGCCACCTGGAAGGCGTCTGGCGCTTCATTCCCCTAGCCGAGGATGCGTGCAAAATCGAATTCAAGTTACACTATGAGTTCTCCAGCCACCTGCTGGAAAAGCTGATCGCTCCCGTTTTCAGCCACATCGCCAACACTTTTGTGGATGCGTTCGTCGAGCGCGCCGAGAAAATTTACGAATGAGCAACGAAATTCTTGTCGAAGTCGCCTATGCCCTGCCGACGCAGCAATTGATCGTCGAGTTGATGGTGCCGGAAGGCACGACTGCGGAGCAAGCCGTTCAACAAAGCGGCATCATGCAAAAATTTCCGGAAATCGACCTGACGCAGAACAAGCTCGGGATCTTCGGCAAACTGGTGAAGGCGGACACGGCACTGCGCGAACGTGATCGCGTCGAGATCTACCGCGCCCTGATCGCCGATCCGAAAGAAGTGCGGCGGCAACGCGCGGCTGAAGGCAAAATCATGAAAAAGGGAGGCGGCGACCTCCCGGCTGGGGAATAAGCTCAGGCTACTCGCAGTTCGCTTCCACGTCCTCCTGCGCCTGCTTCAGCCCGTTGGCGATTTCCTCATCGCCATAATACTCACGCTCGCCCTGTTCATTGATGCGGTAAATCCTTCCCCCCTGCTTGAACTGGGCAACTTTTGCCTTGGCGCTACGGCAAGCGGCCTCCTTGGCTTTTTTCTCGGCCGCAGCTTTCTCTTCCTGCTGTTTCTTTGCTTCCGCTTCCTGCGCAGCCTTCTGTGCCGCAGCTTTTTTCTGTGCCGCGTCCTTGTCGGAAGGCTTGGCATCTGCCGGCTTGCTAGCAGCATCTCCTGGCTTGGCGGGCGCGGCGGCGGCATCAGACTTGGCTTCGCCCGGCTGATTGTTTTCGGTATCGACCGGTGCAGCCGGAACACCCGGCGGCTTCTTGCCGGAAAGCGTGGTGTACGGAATATTGCTCAAAGGGGGCGAATCGGAATACTGCATTTCGCCTTTTGAGTTTTTCCACTTGTAGATTTCAGCCAGTGCACTGCCGGATGCGATCAACATGATGCCGGCGAGGGCAAAAACAAGTTTTTTCATATGGGATATCCTAAACTCCGGGGAATATGTAAAAACATTAAACCTTCCTGCTGGTAATGACAACTTGCCGAGCAGATTTACCCGGCATCGCCCAACCTGTATAATCTCTTTTTGCCACAAGGGATAGTATATGCGTCTGCTTCAAAAAGCGCTTACTTTCGA